>NZ_JBHTKJ010000022.1:0-12093 GCF_042675965.1 Virgibacillus byunsanensis
ACTATTTTATGTACCTATTTGTATTTGGATGACTTGAATGTAAAGCTCTTATTTAGTTTTTAGGGTATAAAATAAAAAAACTTGCATTTTTTACCCATAATAGATATAATAAAACTTGTGCTTTAAATATTTAATGAATGTCTGGTAGTTATAGCGGTGAGGACACACCTGTTCCCATACCGAACACAGAAGTTAAGCTCTCCAGCGCTGATGGTAGTTGGGGCATTGCCCCTGCAAGAGTAGGACGCCGCCAGGCATTCAAGATATATTTTTTACATCTTTGAATAAGCTAGAAGAGGCAGAGGTCAGGTTTTGATCTTTAAAGCAAGGCCGAATGCATAAACAACTTTATATTATCTCATATCGCGGGGTGGAGCAACGAGCTTAACTTCTACCGAGTAAGCTACGAGTAACCTCGACGAACAAAACATCTTTGAATAAGCTAGAAGAGGCAGAGGTCAGGTTTTGATCTTAAAGCAAGGCCGAATGCATAAACAACTTTATATTATCTCATATCGCGGGGTGGAGCAACGAGCTTAACTTCTACCGAGTAGGCTACGAGTAACCTCGACGAACAAAGCATCTTTGAATAAGCTAGAAGAGGAAGAGGTCAGGTTTTGATCTTTAAAGCAAGGCCGAATGCATAAACAACTTTATATTATCTCATATCGCGGGGTGGAGCAGTCTGGTAGCTCGTCGGGCTCATAACCCGAAGGTCGCAAGTTCAAATCTTGCCCCCGCAACCAATTTAATTCAATTAACAACGTCGAATTTGTTTCATTGCTAATTGAAAATCAGTTGTGCTTTGTGAGTGCAACCAAATTATTTCAACTAAAACTTCTTATAGTTGGTCCGGTAGTTCAGTTGGTTAGAATGCCTGCCTGTCACGCAGGAGGTCGCGGGTTCGAGTCCCGTCCGGACCGCCACTTTTTAATAACAATACATAATATAATATGCACATAATTTCGTAATAGAAATTATGTGTTTTTTATTTGTCTAGGAAATTATATTTTTAGTCTTTGGATAATTTATTGACTGTGTAAGCCGCGTCCAGCTTCGACGTACAGGATAAGGAATGCTTCCCTGAAAAAGCATCGCACGCAGAAAAAGTGCTTTTCCTTTTCAAGGACGTGGCTTCATCGTATCTAAGCAGAATAACTCAACGGTTCTTCTAAATTAGTAGTGCTTTTTTTACTTATTTTTTCCTTTTACGTATCTTTTTGCTATTATTAATGTAATTAGAATAAGTAAATTGGTGGTAATTTTATGGATGAGTTTTCGTTTATAAATTCAATTAAACAACATTCCTATAAGCAATCTTCCCTTATAAAGGGTATAGGTGATGACGCGGCAGTAATTCGCCAACCAACACAAGATATTGTATGTGCTGTTGATACCCTTGTGGAGGGAGTACATTTCTCTCGTCAAACAATGGAACCATGGCATATAGGATACCGCGCACTTGCTGCCAATGTCAGTGATTTAGCTGCTATGGGAGCTTCTCCTGCTTTTTATCTTGTATCTATTGTAATACCCAAGACTTGGTCGAGTGGAGAGATCAATCAGATTTATGTTGGTATGAAACAATTGGCCACAAAATTTAGAATGGATTTAATTGGTGGCGATACTGTATCAGGACAGGAATTGTCTGTTTCGATAACCGTAATTGGTTATGTAGAAAGAAATAAAGCGAGATACAGAAGTTTAGCAAAAGAAGGCGATAAAGTTTTTGTAACAGGTACGTTAGGTGATTCACAAGCTGGATTTCACATATTAACGAACCCTGGTTATTATACAGATGAAGTGTATTATAAAGAAAGACACCAACAACCATTGCCGAGAGTTGACTTTGCTTCCAAGACAGAAAACATATCGAGAATTGTGTTTAATGATATAAGTGATGGTATTGCGAATGAGGCAAATGAAATTGCAGAGGCTTCTAAAGTTTCTCTGATTTTATATGAAAAGCAACTACCAATAAAGGATTCCTATGAACAGTTTCCGCCAAAGCTTCAACATAAGTGGAAGCTTTTTGGTGGAGAAGATTTTGAACTTTTGGGAACAGTATCTAATAAAGACTGGAATGAATTACAAATAATTGCTAAGGAGACAAATACACCTCTTAAAGAAATTGGTTACGTTGATGATAGTCAATCTAATATTGGTCAAGTTTTCTTACATGAAAATAAACAGACATATCGATTACAAAAAAAGGGTTACACCCATCTTAAGTAGGTGAGAAAAATGAGCGTATACAAATTAAAAACACACTCCTATCAAGAAACCATAACAATAGCCGAAAGATTAGCTATGTTTCTCAAGCCAGGTGATGTTATAACTTTAACAGGGGAACTTGGGGCTGGGAAAACAACCTTCACAAAAGGGATAGCGAATGGACTAGGGGTTAAAAGAAATGTTAATAGCCCAACATACACAATCGTAAAAGAATATGAAGGGGAATTACCACTTTATCATATGGATGTTTACCGTCTGGAAGACTCTGATGAAGATATTGGATTTTCGGAATACTTTAATGGTGATGGTATTTCAGTAGTCGAATGGGCAGAGTTTATAGAGGAATACTTACCTAGTGAACGACTCAATATTACATTATCCTCACTTGATGAAAAAACCAGAGTACTGGAATTCTATCCGAACGGTGCTCATTTTGAATCTATAATTACAGAGTTAATTGGTTAAACCCAATTTAGAAATGTTTGGAATAAGGGAGTTACTTGAATGAATATACTTGCAGTTGATACTTCTAATCAGACGTTAGGTGTTGCACTGCTCCATCATGATCAAGTTATTGGGGAGCTTTCAACAAATGTCAAAAAAAATCATTCTGTTAGGCTAATGCCAGCTATTGTCCAATTAATGAAAGATACTAATATAACACCTGAACAGTTGGATAAAATAGTAGTTGCAAAAGGACCCGGTTCCTATACCGGGGTACGCATTGGATTAGCAACAGCTAAATCGATGGCATGGGCATTAAACATTCCAATAGTAGGAGTATCTAGTTTGGAAGTGCTTGCATTTCAAGGGCGCTTAATGGATACGTATATCTGCCCATTCTTTGACGCAAGGCGTAATATGATTTATACAGGATTATATCAATCGAAACAGGATAAGCTTGAACTCATAATAGAGGAAACAAACCTTTTAATGATGGATTGGCTAAAAAAAATAGCTGGAGAAAACAAGGATGTACTTTTTTTAAGCCCAGATATTGACACGTTTAAGGAAACCATTGTTGAGGAGCTAGGAGACAAAGCAATTATACCCGAAGGACCATTTCATATTGCTAAACCATCACATTTAGCGTTAATTGGACTTCATAGAAAAGCAGATCAAACACATACATTAGCACCAAATTATTTACGTTTAGCTGAAGCTGAAGCAAATTGGCTGAAGGAACAAAAGGAACATAATAATGGCTGAACTATGTATTAGACAGATGGAAGTTACGGATATAGACCAAGTTATGGAAGTTGAACGGGAAACGTTTTTCACTCCCTGGACAGAGGATATCTTTTATCAGGAAATTCTTGAAAATCAATATGCGCAGTACTTTGTGATGGAAGTAGACTGGAAAATAATCGGTTATGTGGGGTTGTGGGTCGTTATGGATGATGCGCAAGTTACCAATATTGCTATCATGCCTAAATATCGTGGAAATAAATTAGGTGAAAAGCTTTTTCAATATACGATGAAATACGCTATTGGTATAGGAGTGAAGCGCTTATCGCTAGAGGTACGTGTATCAAATAAAATTGCACAAGCTATGTATCGAAAGTTTGGGCTCGTACCTGGTGGTATTCGTAAAAATTATTATACGGATAATCAAGAAGATGCCGTAGTAATGTGGGTGAATTTTAATGAGTAAAGATAATTATATTCTAGGGATTGAAACAAGCTGTGACGAAACTGCTGTAGCGATCGTCAAAAATGGCAAGAAAATTATTTCTAATGTTGTTTCTTCACAAATTGAAAGTCATAAAAGGTTTGGTGGTGTTGTTCCTGAAATAGCATCAAGACACCACGTGGAGCAGATGACTTTTGTGTTAGAAGAAGCATTTGATCAAGCAAAGCTTACGTGGGATGATATTGATGCAATTGCTGTTACAGAGGGGCCTGGTCTTGTTGGTGCATTACTAGTAGGTGTAAATACGGCAAAGGCACTTGCATTTGCCAAACAAAAACCTCTCGTAGGTGTTCATCATATTGCCGGGCATATTTATGCAAATCGTTTAGATGAAGAGTTCCAATTTCCACTATTGGCCCTCATTGTATCAGGGGGACATACTGAGCTTGTTTTAATGAAAGAGCATGGTATTTATGAGGTGATAGGAGAAACTCGTGACGATGCAGCTGGAGAGGCGTATGATAAGGTAGCTAGAATGCTGAATCTGCCGTATCCAGGCGGACCGCAAATTGACAGGTTGGCAGCAATTGGACAAGAAACGATATCATTTCCCCGCGCATGGCTTGAAGTGGATAGCTTTGATTTTAGTTTTAGTGGATTAAAATCATCTGTTATTAACAAAATCCACAATGCAAAACAGCGTGGAGGAGAATTAAAAGAAGAAGATATAGCAGCAAGTTTTCAGGCAAGCGTTGTAGAAGTACTTACAGAAAAAACGTGGAAAGCAGCTAACAAGTATAATGTTAAACAAGTGATTGTTGCGGGTGGTGTAGCAGCCAATTCAGGATTGCGCAAGGCATTGGACAAAAAATTTGAGGATAGTAATATACCACTACTTATACCTCCTTTAAAACTGTGTACGGACAATGCAGCGATGATTGCTGCAGCAGGTAGCATAGCTTTTGAAGCAGGTAAGCGTTCAGAATGGGATTTAAATGCAAATCCCTCACTAACCCTTAGATAAATATCCACAGTAGTTGTGGGTATTTTTACTAGAATGCCCATAGATAGAGGAAAACTATTGTGGATGAGAATGTGGATAAGTTTGAGTTTGTTTGTGGATTGTGTGTATAACTTTGTTAATATGTATTGGTAGAGTAACTTATATGTGTATATCATTGTGGATTAATTTAGTAACCTGTTAATTAATTACTAGATTGAAAATATATATTGATAGTAGAAATTTGGTGGATAACGTGTCGGCAAAACAATCCCATTATACACAAAGTGATTTAATCGTCCTGTTATTATTTTTTATATGTGCTAGTTTAATTGCCATTTATAATGCACAACAGCTGCCACAAAATATAGGAGAAAACTATGTTCTAAAGCAGACGATTTGGTATGGGGCGGGGATTTTTATAGTAGCTGCCATGCAATTTTTTGATTTAGAGCAGTTATATAAAACAAGTATTTTTATTTATAGCATTGGAGTGCTGGTGCTCATTGTATTGTTAGTGAGTCCAGAAAGTATTGCACAGGAAATTCGCGGAACAAAAAGTTGGTTTACGTTCCCTGGTTTATCACTACAACCAGCTGAATTCACTAAGATAACGACCATATTATTTTTGGCTGCAGCAATAAGTAAACATAAAACCAAGTATGAAAGGCCTACTTTACAAAGTGATAGTTTGTTATTGTTAAAAATCAGTTTGATCTCAGGGATTCCAGTTGTATTTATATTAATGCAACCAGATTTTGGTACATCTATGGTTTATGTATTTATAGCTGGCATGATGGTACTATTGTCAGGAATTGATTGGAAAATAATTATAAGTCTTATCTTAATGATAACTTTAACAATGGCTGTTCTATTTACTATTATCGTGAAATTTCCAGATGTGTCACAAGAGTTAATTGGAATTGAAGGGTATCAAGTAGATAGAATTGTGACGTGGTTTGATTCAACACAGCAAACAAGCGATAATACATATCAATTCGACCTTTCCATGTTGGCGATTGGGTCTGGGCAATTGATGGGGAAAGGGATGAGTAATTTAGAAGTCGTACAACTTCCTGACGCTCATACTGATTTTATATTTTCTGTCATTGGAGAAAGCTTTGGATTTATTGGTTGTGCATTGGTTATTCTATTATTTTTTGTGATGCTGTATCGACTAGTAACCCTTGGATTAAGCAGTTTTAGACATAATGTATTTGGATCATATATATGCTTTGGCTTTATGAGTTTACTAATGATCCATGCTTTTCAAAATATCGGTATGACAATTGGAATTATGCCGATCACCGGAATCCCATTATTGTTAATAAGTTACGGGGGAAGCTCAGTCTTATCCACAATGATTGGATTTGGACTAATCTACCGAGTGGCAGTGGAACATGCAGTTCAAAAAGATTATTTATTTTAGAAAAAGGCTGATCTAAGTTAATTAGATCAGCCTTGCTGTTTGCTGGAGATGCCGAATTCTGAATACGCCATAGTCTGGGTCGTGACAGCCGTACCATAGGCTATCAATGCCCTATTCCAGCCTAATCTTCCTGTAATGCTGCCCATTCTTCCATATACTGCTCGATTTTCTGTTTGATGTCACTGGTTTTTTTCGTCAATTCCAGTGCCTTTTCATGATCCTGATAGATTTCTGGCTCAGTCATTTTTTGTTCAAGTGCTGCAAGCTCTGATTCCAGGTTCTCAATTAATCCTTCTAGTTCAGCGATTCGCCGTTCTATTTTACGTTGTTCACTTCGAAGCGCTTTTTCTTCTTTGAAATTTAATTTCCTTTGATCTGTTTTTTGAACGACTTCAGTAGTTTGCTGCAGCCTTTGAAGCTCGGCGTGCTCTTCTTTCTTTTCCATATAGTAATCATAGTCACCAAGGTAGGTGGTAACGCCGTCCTGTTGCATTTCTACGATTTGATCTGTGATTTTATTAATAAAGTACCGGTCATGTGATACAAAGACAATGGTACCTGGAAAGTCCATTAGAGCTGCCTCTAGGACTTCTTTGCTATCAATGTCCAAATGGTTTGTCGGTTCATCTAATACGAGTAGATTCGCTTTTTGCATCATTAATTTGGCTAGCGATAGTCTTGCTTTTTCTCCACCACTTAGTGCATGTACTGGCTTCAAAACATCATCACCAGAAAATAGAAAATTCCCTAATACCGTTCGTATATCTTTTTCATTTACATTTGGGTACTCATCCCATAATTCATGTAAAACGTCCTTAGATGACGAGAGATTTGCCTGTTCCTGGTCATAGTAGCCGATTTGCACATTTGTTCCTATTTTTATCGTACCGTGACTAGGCTTTAATGATCCTAAAATTGTTTTTAGTAGTGTTGTTTTTCCAACACCATTTGGACCAACCAGTGCAATTCGTTCTCCGCGATTAATGTGAACTTTTACTTTTGAAAATAATGGATCTTTATCATCGTCATAGCGAAATGAAAGGTCATCTATTTTCAATACATCATTTCCACTTCGTTTATTCACCTGGAATGAAAAGGAAGCAGATGATTCATCACCTTTAGGTTTATCCAACTTATCCATTTTTTCTAATTGTTTACGTCTGCTTTGAGCTCGTTTTGTGGTAGAAGCTCGTACAATATTTTTTTGAACAAACTCTTCCATTTTTTTAATTTCGGTTTGCTGTTTTTCAAATTCTTTTAATTCTTGTTCATAATTTAATGCTTTTTGATCAAGAAAATCACTATACGAACCATTATATTTTTTGGTATGGTGACGAGAAATTTCATAGACAATGGAAACAGTTTTATCAAGGAAATATCTGTCATGGGAAACAATCGTTACTGCACCTGGATAACTGATAAGGTAATTTTCCAACCAGCTAAGTGTTTCAATATCCAAATGGTTCGTTGGCTCATCTAATATTAACAATTCTGGTTTTGTGAGCAGAAGCTTTCCTAACGCTAGTCGCGTCTTTTGACCACCACTTAATGTGCTAATAGGTGTTTGGTAATCTCGTTCGTAAAAATGTAATCCCGAGAGAACCGCTTTTATATCTGCTTCATAACGGTACCCACCACCTGTTTCGAAGGCTTGCTGTCGTTTGTCATAATCGGCTAATAGTTGTTCGTATCCAGTGTCTGATAAAGAAGCAGCTCGTTCCATTTTACTTTCTAATGATCGTAATTCTTTTTCTTGCTTTAGAAGGTAATCAAACACTCCCAACATTTCATCCCAAATCGTTTTATCAGATTCTAATTCTGTATGCTGGGACAGATACCCAATACTTAAGTCTTTTGGCTTAAACAGGTCACCATCATCATATGCCAGTTCATTTGCCATTATTTTTAGTAATGTCGATTTTCCGGATCCATTTCTTCCTACAATAGCTATACGATCTTTATCCTTAATTTCGAGTTTTATATTGGATAAAATCTCCTCTGCGCCGAACGCTTTGGAAATGTTATTTAGTTGCATAATTATCATTACGTTCACCTCACCCTATTAAGTGTATCGTATTAGTAAATAGCCTAGCAATACAATTGTGAAAATAATCACGACTTATATTCCTATTTCTGATAAAATAGACGTGAGATATAAAAATGGAGATGAGCTTATGTCAGATTTCACTCACTTTAATGAGCAAGGTAGAGCCCGTATGGTCGACATTAGTGAAAAAAAGGAAACAGAACGTACAGCTACTGCCAAATCGAGTGTATATGTTACGAAAGAAATTTATGAAAAGATTACCAATCAGGAAATTAAAAAGGGAGATGTATTTGCTGTTGCACAAGTAGCAGGAATTATGGCTGCCAAAAAAACATCAGATTGGATACCCATGTGCCATCCATTGCAATTAAAGGGAATTGATATTTCCTTTGAATGGAAGATTAACGAAGGTACATATCAAATTCAAATAGATGCATTTGTAAAAACAAAAGGAAGCACTGGAGTTGAAATGGAAGCATTAACAGCAGCCTCAGCAACAGCGCTCACCATATACGATATGTGTAAAGCGATAGATAAAGGGATGGTAATTGGTCAAACCTACTTAGTAGAGAAAAAAGGTGGCAAAACTGGCGATTACTATCGAGAGGAAAAGGGGTACACGGATGGAACAAAATAAAATACCACAAGCAACAGCGAAACGCTTACCATTATATTATCGATTTTTAAATAACTTAAATCACCAAGGTATAAAACGGGTATCATCAAAGGAACTAAGTGAAGCAGTTAAGGTCGACTCAGCTACTATACGTCGCGACTTTTCCTATTTTGGTGCGTTAGGCAAAAAGGGGTATGGATATAATGTCGAATACTTACTTGGCTTTTTCCGAAAAACATTAGACCAAGACGAACTGACCCAAGTTGCCTTGATTGGTGTCGGTAATCTCGGTACAGCTTTCCTGCATTATAATTTCATGAAAAATAACAATACAAAAATCATGATGGCGTTCGATACTAGTCCGGAAAAAGTAGGAACTGAAATAGGTGGTGTTCCAATTTACCACATTGATGATTTAGAAGCTAAAATAAAAGATGTTCGTGTTGCGATTTTAACAGTCCCATCCAGTGAAGCGGAAGGTATAACAACTAGACTGGTTAAAGACGGGATTGAAGGTATACTTAATTTCACTCCTGCAAGAATTACGGTTCCAAAACATGTTCGCGTGCACCACATCGATTTAGCGGTTGAGTTACAATCGTTAGTATATTTCTTAAAACACTATCCCTTACAAAATGAAAGAGACTAAAAATAGTAACGGGTTCCGTTTCCTATCACAAAAGTCAGAATTACACTTTAAAATGTAACTAAATTTGCATCCTATTTGTAGTGATATTTGTAATTAAAAATAAAAATCTCAGTTCAAGTGAACTGAGATTTTTCTTCTATCTATTTTCAATTGTTTATTCAACTAAAGCACCCGTTAACGCAATAAGAGAATAGCTTCTATTTTAGCTAGTTTAGTTTAAAAGTAATATTGATATGGAAGAAACAATAAGAAAGAAAGGTATTAAACATCCAACTCTAAGAAAGGATAAACCCGAATCTACAACGTCTTGCCAATTTAATTTTCCGCTTTTTTTTCTTCCCCAAAAACCCATAAATATTCGATTCCCCCTTATAGTTTAGGTCCATGGTTGCTATGCTATCCTGCGGCGTTAGTTTAATAGCAATAGGTAAGACTTTGATGTAATCTCCATCTTTTCCCCTGCTCCACACCCAACGTGCGGCTTTCGCCGCATGAGGCGTTCCATCTTATTCTTTTAAACTAAAGCAACTAAATTACAAACTTTACGAAATTGGTTTAGCTTCTTCAATTGTTTTCCATCTAATTGAAGAATGTTCCTATATCGCTCAATCGTCATTTCACTTTTAGCATGGATTAATCTATGGACATCTTTGTGTACGATTACAAGGTTGTTAAACTCATCTGAGCCTCCCATGTGTCGGGGTAACTTATGATGACAGTGTACCTGATTGCATGTTAAAAACTCCCCTGTTACTGCACATTTGCCTAATTGCATAGAGTACCTTGAAATTCTGTTATCTACAACTTCTAAGTTGTCTTTGCCGTAAGGCATTTTTAACATTTTGTTTATTTCTATGGCAACGTCGGTTCTAAGGTTTTGATGAAGTTTAAGCCTTCCTTCTTTTGTATAATTACATATATCTTGACTGAAGTTCATGGCATTACTTGTTTGAATATCTCCTAAGGGAAATAAATAAACACCAGCAATTTTATATGTTCTGAAATTATTTTTATGAAGTCTCTTGTATGTTTCTGATGGCTTTATAGGTTTTCCATATTTGCCAATTGGTTTTAGACGATTATACATGGTTTTTATAAGACGATAGGCTATTTTTCCAAAGTCTTTATTGATATGAGTCGCAACCCTGAAGTAGTTTTTAATTCCGAGAATATAGGCGTTATAACCCATGACAGTTTGTGGCGTTGGTTTATTTTGGATTTTGTGAATTAAATATCTAAGTTTTTCTAGTATATTTTTCATCTTTTTATCCATAACATGTGTATTGGCTACATATCTATTACGCTTGGCTACTGCTTTGAGAGAAAAACCTAGAAAATCAGATTTCCTCTTTCTAAGATTAGTAATCGCTGATTTCTCAGTTGATATATCAAGGTTTAATTGATTCTTTAGGTATCCTTTGGTGGCATGGTATATTTTGATAGCTAACTTAGGGGAATTTGTGAAAATCTTAAAGTCATCTGCATATCTGACGATATACATTTGTTTGAGATTCGTTTTCTTTAACGCTCTTATTTTACTACTAGGTGTATAAGTTTGTTTTGTTTTTAAGCATTCCCATTGATTAGCTATCCACCAATCTAAGTCATTTAGAACAATGTTAGATAAAAGAGGAGATAAGATGCCTCCTTGCGGAGTTCCTTTAGTTGGTACACCTATCCCTTTTATTGGAGCCTTTAGCATTTTCGAGACAATCGTTAAGACTCTTTTGTCCCGTATTCCTATGTTGTACATTTGTTTAATTAACTTTGAATGACTCACGTTGTCAAAGAAACCTTGTATATCAATATCTACTACATGGTGCAATTTCACATTATTGATTAAAAACTGACATCTAGCCATTGCATGATGGGTCGACCTGTTTGGTCTAAAACCATATGAATGGTGATAGAATTTAGCTTCACATATTGGCTCTAATACTTGTTTGAACATCTGTTGAATTAATCTATCTCTCATAGTTGGAATACCTAATGGACGTTTCTTTCCATTGGGTTTAGGTATCTCAATCCTTCGTACAGTTTGAGGTTTATAATTATTTAATGCTTTTCGAATCTCCTCAATAAATTCATCAACATTTTCAATCTTATATTTATCAATCGTGATGCCATCAGTTCCTGATGTTTTAGACCCTGTATTTGTTTTTATATTTCGAAAGGCTAATAAGATATTTTCTTTCGATATGATATGTTCGTATAGCCCGAGACCTTTGGTAGCGTTGTTAATGCTTCGTTCATAGAGGTCATCGAGTATATCTTGCATATTATAGTATTCTGTATGTCGTAACGCTGTACTCACCGATGGATTGTTTCTCCTTCCTTACGGAAAATCCCATCATCTTACTCGACCTTGTGAGTTTCATTTAGTTGACTTAGTTTTCAAAGAGAAGACTTGGGACTAACCCTCCACGCTCGTTACACGCTTCAACGGTACTGTGTCCCTACTTTCATAAGAGTAAAGTCACTTCG
>NZ_JBHTKJ010000023.1:0-64323 GCF_042675965.1 Virgibacillus byunsanensis
GGATTGCAGGCTTGCCTAATTATATCAAGGCTTACTTGCCTATTTCAGTCTGCGAAAGTTGAGTTATAATAATAAAAGGTGGGTATTGGTATGACTGGATTAATTATTAAATTACTCGTGTGTCCAATAGGGGTTATTTTAGCTTCATGGATCTTTCCTAACGTGAATTTTGCCAATTGGTATCAACCGATCATAATCGGTGTTGTATTAGCTGTGGTTGGATATGCAATGGAGTATTTATTATTACGTGAGGAAACAAACTGGTTAAGCGTTTTAATGGATTTCGCTGCTTCGGCAATTATTGTGTATATCGGAGCAGGATTTTTTATTGGTGCAGATGTTACCGTGTGGGGAGCTATTTTGACAGGTGCTTTGCTAGCGGTGACTGAGATCTTTCAACACAACTGGTTACTACGCAGCGGTCGTATCCGAAAAGAACAAGTCAGTGAATAATAAGAAAATAAATCACGTAGAAGTAGGATATGCTCTACGTGATTTTAATAGAAATTACCATTCATCTAAAAACGTATCTATAAAATTTTCCATAAAATCGTGTCGTTCTTGTGCCATTTTTATTGCAGTATTTGTATTCATCGTATATTTTAATGTAAACAACTTATCGTAAAAGTGTTGAACGGAAGAATTCTTAGACTCACTCTCACTATACATCACCTGACCTTTAAACCCACCGTAAGCAAATGTTCTGGCAATACCAACAGCACCTAATGCATCTAGTCTATCTGCATCCTGAACAATTTTACCTTCGAGTGTTTCAGGTATTTGATTGCCTTTACTAAACGAGACATCTTTGATAGCATGATCTATTAGCTTGATTGCAGAAGGTTCTAAATCTATCGACTGAAAAACCTCATATAATTCCTCTAGTTCCTTCTTGGGATCCTTAAATAGCTTGTGATCTCCGACATCATGGACCCACGCTGCAATTTCACAAATAAAAACGTTGGCATGTTCTGACTGGGCTATTTCTTTAGCAGTTCGGGCAACTCGACGCATATGATAAAAGTCATGTCCAGTGACATCATCCTTAAAAAGTTCATATATATAATCTGTAATAGCCTTTAATTGTTGTTCTTTATTCATTAAAACAATCCAACAATTTTACCATCCTGGGTTACATCCATGTTCAATGCAGCTGGTTTTTTAGGTAATCCTGGCATTGTCATCATATCACCGGTTAAAACAACAATAAATCCTGCACCAACTGATGCACGAAGTTCTCTAATCGTAATTGTAAATCCACTAGGTCTACCTAATAAGCTTGGATCGTCTGATAATGAGTATTGTGTTTTAGCCATACATACTGGTAATTCTCCCCACCCTTGTTGTTGATAAAAAGCAATCTGTTTTTTTGCTTTACTTGATAGTTCAATATCATCAGCACCATATACACGTTGGGCGACTTTTCTTATTTTTGTTTCTAAGCTCTCTTCTAATTCATACATGTATTGGAAATTACGATCAGCTTGTTCTGTTTTCTCTAATACCTTTTCTGCTAAAGCAACGCCGCCTTCTCCACCTTTAGCCCACACCTCTGTTAGGGCAACCTCAATGTTTCTGGATTCACACCATGATTCAATGAAATTTGTTTCCGCTTCGGTGTCTGTTGGAAATTTATTGATCGCAACTACAAATGGTAACCCAAATTGTTCAATCGTTTCTATATGCTTTTTCAGATTTTCCATTCCTGATTTTAAGGCATCTACATTTTCTACCGTTAATTTATCTTTATCAACTCCACCATGCATTTTTAATGCGCGTACAGTAGCTACGATAACAACTGCATCTGTTTCGAATTTACCAGCACGTGACTTAATATCAAGGAATTTTTCCGCTCCAAGATCCGCTCCAAACCCAGCTTCTGTTACAACAAAATCACCAAGTTTTGCAGCAGTTTTGGTAGCCATTATACTATTACAACCATGTGCAATATTTGCAAATGGACCACCATGGATAATAGCAGGAGTATTTTCAGTAGTTTGAACAAGATTTGGTTTCATCGCGTCCTTTAGTAAAAGTGTTAATGCGCCTTCCACCTTTAAATCCTTCACTGTTATTGGCTCCTCCTCATATGTATAACCAATAACGATCTGTGATATCCTTTCCTTTAAGTCATCAAGACTCGTTGCTAAACATAAAATAGCCATAATTTCCGAAGCGACTGTGATCGTAAATCCGTCTTCTCTCGGTACACCTCGTAATGGGCCACCTAAACCAACTACTATTTGACGTAGTGCCCGGTCATTCATGTCCATTACTCGTTTCCATTCAATTCTTCTGGGATCAATATTAAGATCGTTACCGCGGTGAATATGATTATCAATCAATGCTGCAAGTGCATTATTAGCACTTGTGATAGCGTGAAGATCTCCAGTGAAATGCAAGTTAATATCCCCCATTGGAAGAACTTGAGAATATCCACCACCAGCAGCTCCACCCTTCATTCCCATTACAGGACCTAACGAAGGTTCACGTAAAGCAATTACTGCTTTTTTTCCTATTTTATTAAGTGCCTGACCTAGTCCAACAGTAACTGTAGATTTCCCCTCGCCTGCTGGAGTTGGGTTGATTGAAGTTACTAATACAATCTTGCCATTTGGTTTTTCTTTTAATTTTGTTAATAAGTTGTCCGATAGTTTAGCTTTTGTGTGACCATAAGGCTCCCAATCTTCTTCTGTTAAGTTAAGTCCAGCTGTAATTTCACTAATGTGCTTAAGTGTTGCTTCTTGGGCAATTTCAATATCTGTCTTCATAAAAGATTATTCCCTCCTTATTAGATACCTTTAGTGTAACGTAAAGTTGTCTATCTTTACCATAGTTACATTATTTTGATAGCGTTTTCATTATATAACTTTTCAGGAAAAAATAATAGATCGTATACTAAAAAAAATTTCAAGATATTGATGCCTACTCATTGACTAACATAACTATATAAGCTATATTGGACATAAGCAATGAAGATGTACGGATTCATTAGAGACAGGCGGCTTCTATAGAAGTGGATGCAATCATGATCCTACACTTCTATACGAAGTTGCCTTTTTTGGTATTCCGCCATCTGATTTGTATTAACACGTTTCACGTGAAAGTTTTTAGGAGGATTATTTACATGGAAAACGGAGTAGTAAAATGGTTCAATGCAGAAAAAGGTTATGGTTTTGTTCAAGTTGAAGGTGGAAATGATGTATTCGTACATTATTCTGCAATCCAAGAAGAAGGTTTCAAATCTTTAGAAGAAGGTCAAGAAGTCTCTTTTGAAATTGTTGAAGGCGAACGTGGCCCACAAGCTGCAAACGTAACTAAAAAATAACAGATAACATGAATAGATAAAAGCGGTAATCTTAGTGATTACCGTTTTTTTTTGAGTTTAGGAAAATTTATTAGTGTTACACGTGATTGAATATTCCTAATAATGGAAGTGCCATTTTTTGTCAACTATTAGATACAGCTGTATTTTGTACAATCCCTTTTTATGGGCTATTTCCCCTTCAAGTATGGATAGAAATTTTTATCACTACCTAAGTCATAAAATTGATTGTCGCATTAATTAGATACACCGTTTATGTATATAGCTAAAACGTATGAATAACAACGATTAAAATGAGGATAGTTGCTAAACTATCCTCATTTCTAAATCGCAAGCAAAGTATAACTTTCAAGGCGCTTACGCTTTTGTTCTTCTTCTTTATGAAGTTGCCTTCGTTAATGCCTTTTCTTCACGTGGAATTCTTATACGTAATAACAACATATGAAGTATTGGGAATACAAATGCTGTTAAATAAGCTCCAAATAGTAACGGTATAAGAAATAACTCCAATGCGACAATAATGTAATTTGGGTGTTTTACATATTTATATGGTCCTTTTTTAATCAGCGAAACTCCAGGTAATACAATGATCTTTGTATTCCAGAATCTGCCTAATGTATGAATACACCATACCCTTGTTATTTGTGTTGCGATAAAGATGGTGAATAAAAAGTAATTCAAAGGCTGGTTAAAACCTTCGCGCGCAATACTTTCAACTATAATTGAAATGAAGAACAAACTGTGAAGGTATATAAACCATTTGTAATGTTTGGCCCCTTTCTCTATTCCCCCTCTCTCCTTCATCCACCTTTCATTACTTCTTGCAATGATTAATTCAACAAGACGCTGACAAACAATTCCAATTAGCAGTATCCACATTATTAGACTCATTTTTTCCACTCCAGTAATAATCAAATAACACACTTTAATTAGATATAGTTTGTTCTGTTTGACGCAAAATATCACCTTTTTTTCACATAATTTTCACAAACTTTTCTAACAAAAATGTTAGTAAACCTTTGTTAATCAACCGCTTAAGCATAATTGAACATTATGTGAAACGTCCCTGATTTTAGTAATTTCAGTTTCTAATTTGTGTATGATGAAAACAGATAGATAAACCTGCCCGAAAGGAGTGTGGAAAATGAATAGTGTGGAAGAGAAAAAAAGTCATCCACAACCTCAAAAAGAGAGTCCAGACTTAAAAGGAACGTTAATTTCTGTAATGTTATTAGGCTCATTTATACTAATAAGCTGGTTTGGGGTGTATATACTTTTTATTTCTAGATAGTTAAGCAGAATTGGGGGAGTGTTGAACAATGCATTTACACAAGTTTGAAAAGATCTGGTTAGTATTTGGAGTTGGTTCATTAGTTTTATTTTTAGTAGTCATAGGTATTGGAGCATTTTATAAAGGTACCCACCCATCAAGTCACCTAGCAACCATAGATCCACAAAATATTGAAGCTGAAGAAGCTTTTCAACAAGATAACTTAGGGATGACGAAAGTGGAGGATGACAAATATATTGTAAATTTAGTAGCATCTGCATTTAATTATGACTTCGGTGTAGATGATGAAGGTAGTCCGGTAAAAACAATACGCATTCCAAAAGGATCAACTGTATTGTTTCAAGCAACTACAAAAGACGTTGTTCATGGCTTTCAAATCGCAGGTACAAATGTAAATATGATGGTAGAACCTGGATATATAAGCCGCTATGAAACCGTCCTTGATAAACCTGGTGAGTATACGATTGTTTGTAATGAATATTGCGGTATGGGTCACCATTTGATGTTTGCGACAGTGGAGGTGTATGAATAATGAATACAGAAAAACTAGGTTTAACAAAATTTGATTCAAAATTAACGATGGCTTTTTTATACGTAGCATTTATTTCTTTATTAATTGGGGGATTAATGGGTTTATTACAAACTCTTGTACGTTCAGGAACGTTAGAATTACCATGGGGAATTGATTATTATCAAGTCCTTACGGTACATGGTGTCATATTGGGTCTTGTGTTAACTACTTTTTTCATTATTGGTTTTCAGTATGCTTTAATGGCAAAAACAGTTGGTATTTCTAAAAAGCAAGGTAAATACGCATGGCTTGGTTTTTGGGTAATGCTGATTGGTACTACAATGTCTGCCATTACGATTTTGTTAGGAAAAGCAAGTGTACTATATACATTTTATGCACCATTAAAAGCACATCCAGCCTTTTATATTGGTTTGGCACTAGTAGTTGTAGGTAGCTGGATTGCTTGTTTCGTTAATTTCAGACAACTTTATGTATGGAAAAAAGAACACAAAGGTGAAAAATCACCACTACTTTCATTTATGGTTGTTATAAATATGCTTCTGTGGTTTATCGCGACACTTGGAGTAGCTGCTACGGTCTTAATTCAATTTATACCGTGGTCATTAGGTTATGCAGAAACCATTAATGTCTTGGTTAGTAGAACGTTATTTTGGTATTTTGGTCACCCATTAGTGTATTTCTGGTTATTACCTGCTTACATGGCATGGTATGCAATTATTCCAAAGATAATCGGTGGAAAGATTTTCAGTGATTCATTAGCACGACTTTCCTTTGTTCTATTTTTAATGTTTTCCATTCCAGTCGGATTCCACCATCAGCTCACAGAGCCCGGAATTGACCCAACGTGGAAGTTCATTCAGGTAGTTCTTACGTTTATGGTTATCATTCCATCTCTACTTACAGCATTTTCTATGTTTGCGATGTTTGAGATTACGGGACGTCGTAAAGGGTTTAAAGGATTATTCGGATGGTTTAAACACTTACCATGGAAAGATGTTCGGTTTTTTGCACCTATGGTAGGTATGTTGGCGTTTATACCAGCAGGAACAGGTGGAATTATCAATGCTTCTCACCAGTTAAATAATGTTATACACAATACCATTTGGGTAACAGGGCACTTCCACTTAACTGTTGCAACAACGGTTATATTGACTTTCTTTGGAATATCCTATTGGTTAATACCTGCTTTAACTGGAAGAAAACTTACTTTCAAAATGAACAAATTAGGTATTATTCAAACAATCATTTGGGCAGTTGGAATGTCAATTATGTCAGGGGCAATGCACATTCAGGGCTTACTTGGTGCACCTAGACGTTCTTCTTACTCCACATATGGTGGAACTGAACAGGCAACTGATTGGATTGGGTATCAAATGGCACAGGCTATTGGTGGATCCATCTTATTTATTGGAATAATACTAATGGTATATATATTTGTTAACTTAACTTTCTTTGCGCCTAAAGGTGTTGAAGAGTTTCCAATTGCTGAGGAGGAATCAGATGCAGAGCCAACACCTATGTTTTTGGAAAACTGGAAGCTATGGGTTGGACTTACAGTTGCATTAATTCTGTTTGCATACACGATACCGTTTATAGATATTATTCAACAATCGCCACCAGGGTCCCCACCATTTGATTGGCCAATTGGAAACTCTTAATTAATTAGAAAGAGGTCAGCATTATATATGCTGACCTCTTTTCATATTGGCTGAGTTTTCGCTCAACAATGCTTTTTCTTCACAACGTACTCTCATTCGTAATAACTGAATATGAAGTATTGGACATATAATAACTGTGATATAAGCACCAAATAATAGGAAGATGGTAAGTAGTTCTATCCAAGTATATTTGGGTGTTTTAGATATTTGTAAGGCCCTTTACTAATTACGATCCTTGTCCTTTATCCAATGTTCATTTCTTCAGGCGATTACTAATTCGATTAATCGCTGACTTATAATAACAGCCAATAAAAGTCACATTAACATCGATATCATGTCCACTCCATTAAGATTAATTCTGAACTAAAACCGGGTCCCAGAGCAGACAAGATACTTCGTTCACCTTTTGAAATACTTTCATTCATCCACTCATAGAGAACATAAAACACCGTTGCAGATGACATATTTCCATGATTTGCTAATACCTTATAAGATTTGGATAGTTTTTGTTTGGGGCTTTGTAATACTTCCTCCATCGCTTCCAAAACTTTTTTTCCACCTGGATGTGCTATAAAGGAATGAATTCTCTCTTCTGTAAGTTCATTTTCATACAAAAATGAGTTAATATGTTCATTCCAAAAAGTATTCACTAATGCTGGAATACTTTTAGAAAAGATGACTTCTAAACCGCCATGTGTAACTTCCCACCCCATAACATTAGTACTATTTTTCTTCGTTAAAGAGCTAGTAGCAGTTATTTTAGGTACTGTTTTCTTGCGATAGCTGAAAAAGTTAGAGTTTTCTCCAACTACTAATGCAGCACCGACTCCATCACCGAAAAGCGCACTTCCTATTACATTACTTTTTTTAACATCATCTTTTTGAAATGTTAAACTGCATAGCTCACAACAAATAATTAATGCCATTTTATCAGAATTAGCTTTAATCCAATCAAATGTTCGAGATAATCCGATTGCACCACCCGCACAACCTAGGCCCCATAAAGGCATTCGATTAATATCTGTGCGAAAAGGTCGTTTATTTAATAAATGAGCATCAATCGATGGCGTCGCAATACCTGTACTTGAAACGAATATAATCATATCAATTGCCTCATATGGAATATCTTTAGACAAAAATTGATTGTTACCTAAACAATGATCAATAGCTTCTAAAGCATACTTTTGAGCAAAATGTTGATACAGATTGTTACTTTCCTGGAACGAATGGTTTTCATTAAACCATTCTTGATCAACTACAAATTGGCGATTATGAACTTTGGCATTATCAAATACAGGCATTAATCTGTCTAATCTATTGTTGGAAGGAAAAATCCCTTTAACTAACTCCTTTATTCTTTGTTGCGATAGATTGTTTTCAGGTATACCAACGCCAGTAGAACAGATATAAGCCATAGTGCCACCCTTTTTACCTTTATTATTCCTATAAATGGCAAAAATATGTTTCTTAACCGATTACAATTGGTAAATAGAACTATACTTTTTCATTAAATAATTTACTAAATGTTCCGGATTTAACTTTTCTTTTGTAACGTCTTCTATAATTTCTAACGGTTTTTTCATTTTTCCATATTGATGAACATTTTTGGTTAACCAATTCCGCAATTGGTTAAAGTCGCCTTTAGTTATAATTTCATCCAGATTGATTTCCTGTGTTAACGTGTTGTGTAGTTGAGCTGAATACATGTATCCAAGTGCGTAGGAAGGAAAATATCCAAAATCTCCTCCTGACCAATGAATATCCTGTAATACGCCCTCCTTATCCGAAGGGGGTGTAATACCTAAGTAGTTATTCATTTTTTCATTCCAAAGCCCTGGTAAGTCCTTCACCTTAATTTCCCCATTAATCAGAGCTTTTTCCAATTCATACCGAATCATGATATGCAGTGGGTAGGTTAGTTCATCAGCTTCTATTCGTATAAAGGAAGGCTTTACTTCATTTACAGCACGATAAAAATCATCTAACGGAACGTTTTGAAAATGTGCTGGCGCATGAGATTTAAATAATTCATAATGTGATTCCCAAAACGCTTTATTTCTACCTACAAAGTTTTCCCAGAACAATGACTGGGATTCATGAATCCCCATCGATGTGCCGGTAGCTAACGGTGTATTGATAAGCTCACTATTTATATTTTGCTCATATAACGCATGGCCACCCTCATGAATGGTTCCAAACACTGCCATTCGAAAGTCTTTTTCATCATATCGCGTAGTCACACGGACATCATTCCTATTTAAAGCAATAGCGAAAGGATGCACCGTTTCATCGAGACGACCAGATGTGAAATTATACCCCATTCGTTTTAAGACTTCTACGCTAAATGCTTCTTGGTCTTTTTTTGGAAAATGACCTGTTAATACACTAGCATCTGGTTTATGAGTACTACCATTTATCTTATCCATTAAAGATGTTAATGATTTACGCAATTCGGGAAACACATGATCCAATGTTTTTGTTGTTACACCTGGTTCAAAATTATGTAAAAGTGCATCATAGATGTTATCTTCATATCCCCAGTAGTTAGCAAACTTTTTATTATAGTCTACCAACTGCTCTAAATAAGGTTGAAACAATGAAAAATCAGCATTTTCTCTTGCTTCCTGCCAGATGGATTCAGATTTTGTCTGAAGCATCACATATTCTTTAAATTCCTGATTTGGAATTTTACGATTTCGTTCATATGTTTCTTCACACTCTTCAATTGTCTTTTTCATTACTTCATTTTCAGTTGAATCTTTCAATACATCTATAAAATATTTCATTTTCTCTGATGTTTCAATTTGGTGAAGCTTTTCAGATAGAAAACCAACTACTTCTGAACGTTGTTCTATACCATTTTTCGGAATTTTTGTACTCATATCCCAATGAGCTAACATAATTGCTTCCCGGTATGAGGCTTGTTCCTTTAATAAGTTTTTAAAATCTTTTTCTATTAAGTACGTATCCATGTTTTACCCCCCTATATATGTCTACCAAAGTATTGATAATAATTCGTTTGTATGAACCCGTTGAATAGTTTACGTTTTTTAGTTGCTTTTTGACCATATTGCTGTTCAAATTGTTCAAATGCAGTCATAATGTACACGCTCCATGATGGATTATCCTTCATTATGGTTCCAAAATCTTTATACATCTTAGCAATTTCTTCCTTATCCCCTAAACGTTGACCATATGGAGGGTTACCTATGATATATCCATTATTTTTTCTGATAAACAAATCTTTTACCTGCATTTGTTTCCATTCAATTAAATCACCTAAACCTGCTTCTTTCGCATTATCAATTGCAATTTTAGTCATATTTTGATCAATATCTGAACCAGTAATATCCAGTTTTTGATCATAATTAGCTTGGTCTTCTGCCTCCTCAAAAGCTTGGTCCCAATACTTCTGTTTGATAAATTTCCATTCTTCAGAGGCAAACTCACGATTAAATCCTGGTGCGATATTTTGACCTATTAAAGCGGCTTCAATAGGTATAGTACCCGAACCACAAAAAGGATCAATTAATGGATATTCCGGCTTCCAATTTGTCAACATTATTAAAGCTGCAGCCATCGTTTCCTTTAGTGGAGCTTCCCCTTGACCAACTCTATAGCCCCTTTTATGTAGCCCAGCACCTGAAGAATCGAGAGTTAATGTTACAATGTCTTTATTTAAGGCTACCTCTACTTTATATAAAGGTCCATCTTCAGGTAAGTCAGAAGCTAAACCAAACTTAAGCTTTAAGCGCTCAGCTATTGATTTTTTTACAATAGCTTGACAATCCGGAACACTATACAAGGTAGACTTCTGAGATTTTCCGCTAACAGGAAATTTTCCGTCTTCACCTATATAATCCTCCCATGGTAATGCTTTAGTTGACTCAAACAACTGATCAAAGGTTTTTGCAGTAAACTGACCAACAAGCACCCTGATCCGATCTGCTGATCTGAGCCATAAATTACAACGCGGGATTGCTGAAACAGGTGCATCGAACACTACTTTTCCATTTTCAACGCTTACATCATACCCAAGTGCTTTTACTTCATTGGCTACTATGGACTCTAAACCCATTGCAGCAGTTGCTATAAGTGTGACATTTTGATTCATGTAACTATCCCTTCCCTTACTAAACTTAAATCAGTATTAGTTTACCATAGTGTAGAAAAAATAAGAACAAAAGCGAAAGCGTCCGTTTAGCGACGTATGGGCTGCGCCCGCGCATCGCGGGTGGGTCGACGTTGCCGCCGAAAGCGGCGAAGTTAGTCGATCTTCCAAATCTTAATGAGATTCACTCCAGAGTATAAGATTCACTCTGACTTTCGCCATTATTGGCGAAAAGTCAAGTTCATCTAAAAGGAAACATGCCCCTTCATAGGGGTATGCCGACGTTGGGCCGGGAGCCCGCTTTTAGTCGGCCTTCCTTTGCTAAGCGATTCGATGTTGACTTATCGTGAGGAGGATCAGGAAGCCCACTAGGCGCTAGAGCTGGACGTGGCTTACACAGTCGAATAAATTATCCACAGGTACCAAATTTTATAACTTCTAAACTAAAAAAAACCTTATAAAGGCACTATGCCATTAAAAGGTTTTTGTTTATGACGTATAAGACCATTGAATACTCGATAAGCCATGTTCTGTACCATTGTACTACAAACGGCGGTCAACCTTGTACTTTGGTTGTAATCATCTCTCTACAAGTAACTAAATTACTCGTCTCTCTTTCGGTTCATTTCCCTACTCAAGAATGCCCCTACCATTGTTTGGGTTGCTCACTCGTGGGGTTTACCTCGTTCCATTCAGATCGTTTCCAATCTGACTTCGTCACTGTGGCACTTTCAAGTGTACTTGTCCGTATCATAAAGACGTAGGACTTTTCACTGCCGTTAACCATTAAGGTTACCTTGACTTATGATTTCGTCAAGCACGAACACTACAAACGTCTCAGTTAGTGTGAGCATGGACTTTCCTCTGCATTTAGCATGCAGCGATTACATGAGCACTCAATTTTTTGTTATCATCAGTATACCATAAATAAGTTTATATTTCATTGGTGAATAAAGGTAATTACTCGGTATCTGCAAACTTCTTACCGAATACAGATTTCTCCAAATTGGATAGACGTTTCAAAATATCATAATTAACTTGATGATTCGGTGTAGTAGACCTTGTACGAGTATTATCCGACTGCTTCTTAAGCCGATCATTTTCCTGTCTTAGTTGTTCAATCTCTTGTTGAAATGCTTCATAATCCTGGATTACGGTATCAAGAAATTCATCCACTTCTTCTTGATGATATCCTCGCATAGCCGTTTTGAAATTCTTCTCCAATATTTCTTTTCCTGTTAGTTGAATACGATTTAAACTCATATAATAATCACCTCATAACTTTCAAATTCTTTTTGATTTTTAAGTAAACATAGTAAGTTGTCCATTTAATTGTATTAGTTATCCTTGAATTTATGCGTATTTTTCATTCATTAGTTATTATAACATTATTAGACAAACTTGTCTTTTTACCTAATGTACAAATGTACAAAATTTAACCAATCAAAATAAAGAGAAGCTTTTTTGGCTTCTCTTTATGTTAAATCACTCGGTTGAAAAGAAAATGGTAGCAATTCTTCCATCGTTATTGTTTTTGTATTGTTATGTAAGTTTGTTAAGTGAATTTTAGTTGTACTATCAAAAAACTCACTCATAACTTGTCTACAAGACCCACAAGGTGGCACTGGTCTTTGTGTGTCCGCTGCAACAGCTAATTCAGCAAAAGTAAATTCTCCATCTTCTATTGCTTTAAAAATAGCAACTCGCTCAGCACAACATGTAACAGGGTATGCTGCGTTTTCAATATTACATCCCGTATACAATTTTCCTGATTTAGTAAGTAGTGCTGCTCCCACTGGAAACTTGGAATATGGTACATATGCTTTATTTCTACTATTAATTGCCTCTTTTAAAAGATCTTCTTGATTCATTATGTATCCCCTTTCACAATGAGTGGAAGGTAATTATAAAGGATACCCATGGGATTGTAAAGGATTCATACTTGTTTTAAGTCACTTAACAATTGGTCAAAGATAAAATGTATAGAATGATTTAACTCCATATAACGCTTACGTTTTACATCTACATAAAAGCTATGTAGTAAAAGTAATTCCATATTTTCTCTTGTTGATGTGATCTGTTGAGGGTGTACATTAACTTTTCTCTCTTTGACTATAGCTAATGCACTCTCCTCCCATTCCTCCAAGAGTCTATAAACAGGATCTGTTTTCTCTTTTACATGTAGAAAAAATTGCTTATTCTTTTTACTCTCAGGTGGGTCGGAATTTTCGAATTGATCCTTTAAAACGTCCAAATATTTTTTTAGTTGTTTGGTGTGTTCCTGTAATTCCATTACCATTCCTACCTTTATTTTTATTCTAACTAATACCATATCACTTTTAGATCAAATTGGCACATATTTAAATAGGAATGTTTCCATTACGAAATGTTTGCTATGAATAACTTTGCAGATAATATCTTCTCTTGTTGTTTTTTATAATCCTTTTCTAGTTCATTTTCTATTTTCATGGTCAATTTTTGCTCTGTTAACCTTATTTGATCAGATACTTGTTGTAATGCCCTTGAAAACTCAACCTTTTCTACGCCGTCACACGTATAATTTTTTTTTGCAGCAATTGCCATTAATACCACCTCACAAAGAGTTATTGTTTATAATAGTTCGGCATGGCTGCATATTCACCTTCCTATTCGACAAAACTAGAACTAATGATACAAAACTAGTGAAAATAATCATTTTTTTAGGGAAATAACACAAAATATAATAAAGGAGGTTTACTATGAAAAAGCAAAAAGGAAGAAAAAATGAAGAAAGACGTAAAAAAGACACCTTGAAAACAGGTGACAAAAAACTGGATGGACCTAATAGACCTTCTACTTAAAAAAGGTAGTTCGATTACTACGGATTTGTCATAACTGACAAATCCTTTTTTACGAGTAAAGAAAGATTTGGCAAATATATTATTGCTGACAGTATAAGCCTTGTCCAGCTCCAGCGCCTAGCGCCTCGAGGTTTTAAGCAAAAACTCCCCGTGGCAAAGAACGCCACAATAATTTTTTACTTAAGCTATGCCTGAGGCTGATCAAGGCGCTTGCGCTTTTCTTCTTGTCTAGGAAATTATAAAATTAGGAGCCTGTGGATAATTTATTTACTGCTTAAGCCACGTCCAGCTCCAGCACCCGTGCTGTTAGTGGGCTTCCTGATCCTCCTTACGATAAGTCAACATCGAATCGCTACCGCTCTTCGTGTTTCCTTTAAGGAAGATCAACTAACTTCGCCGCTTTGCGCGGCAACGTCGACCCACCCGCGATGCGCGGGCGCAGCCCATACGTCGCTAAACGGGCGCTTGCGCTTTTCTTCTTTAAATTAACTTTATATGATAGTATGCAAAAATCATGTTTCTTTTATTATAAAAAGATTCCGTGATATCGAAATTCGAATCTTTTGGAATGTTTCTAAACCATTTCTTTTTAAGCCCCCTCGATTTAAACCAATCGCTACGAATATTATTATGATGCGTAATTTCTGGATAAATCATTCTTAGTATGGGGCTGTATGGGAATGGTAAATCAAGAAATTGTTCATAATCACGTCTGGAACCAGTATATTCAACACGAATTAAGAAATCCAATATATGATGATAGGTATCTTTATGGAAAAGAACAGACGCAATTTGCTTACCTAACGAAATTCGTTTGGTTAAATTCGTGAAATCATGTACAAACAATCCGTATAACTTAAGTGTTTTCGTTGGTACAATAATTGCATTCATGAACAATAAATTTTGCATTTGATAAGGGACTTTATGAAAAACGTTCTGTTTAAAGTAATTGTTCTTAACAACTGGGGCTTCGATAACATTTTGCTCATTAATAATAAGTGCGGTCATTAGCCTTTCTTGATCTTGATATGTCCAAAAGCGATACCATTCTTCTATCATAAATACGGAAACGTTAAATTCTTTTAATAAATAAAAAAGTGGTTTATTTCGTTTTATTGATAGTATATAGATCAATAATTGGGGATAAGCATCTGAAAATATTAACCAGTTTGCTCTTTCATATGTCATAAATAATCTAGTACGTTCGTTTTCATGGAAAAGCTTTTGAAATGGAGGCAAATACAAGTCAGTCATATTCCATCCAGCATTTCTCGATACCACACTAGCAAGCAGTGACCATTTAATTTCAGGATAGGTTAAATATATGTTTTGATACGCTTTTGTTCGGGAAATGTTATCAACATTATGCTCTCTTGTCCTTTTTATTATATAATGTAAATAGGCTTGTTCTCCCCCTTTTATCAACATCTTATATACCTACTTTCTTTACAATCTAATGGTCTTACTAACTGTATTTTGTACAGGTTTTCTGATATGATACTGTAATATGCTGGGGGTAACATATATGAAATATCCAAATGGAACAAAAATGATAAAATCAAATTATAAAGATAATTTTACAAGTAAACAGAGTTTTGGTAACCGAGGTATGACACTTGAAGAAGATATCAACGCAACAAACAACTATTATGTAGAAACGGATAGAGCAATTATTCATAAAAAGCCAACACCTGTTCAAATAGTTAATGTGAATTATCCTAAAAGAAGTGCTGCAGTTATTACAGAAGGATATTTTAAACAAGCTTCAACAACAGATTATAATGGGATCTATCGTAATAAATATATTGACTTTGAAGCAAAAGTAACAAAGAATAAAACGCTATTTCCATTAGCTAATATCCATGAACATCAAATAAAACATATGGAATCAATAACACGACATGGTGGAATTTCCTTTATCGTCATTCGCTTTGCATTGTATAATGAAACATATTTTTTGCAAGGAGAGAAACTTTTTTCATATTGGAACGACAAATTAAAAGGTGGTAGAAAATCAATACCATATCAAGCTATAAAAGAGGAGGGTTTTTTTATACCCTTTCACTACCAGGCAAGAGTAAACTATTTATCAATTATAGATAAGCTTTATTTTTAGAGATGGAGGTATGGAGCTATGGCAGATAACAGCCAATCTCGTACAGCAAGAAGGAAGCAAAAAAAATCAAATAAAAAACCTATATGGAAAAAGATATTATTAATAACATCAATTGTCGTTTTAGCTTTGGGTTTAGGTGTAGGTGTACTGTTTGCGTATTATATTGCCACAGCACCAGAAATTGATGCATCTCAATTATCAGACCCATTATCTTCTAAAATTTATGATAAAGATGGTGAATTGTTTGCAGATCTTGGCTCAGAGCAACGCTCTCAAATAGAGTTTGGTGAATTACCGCCAATATTAATTGATGCTGTAACTGCGACAGAGGATTCACGATTCTTCACTCACTCTGGTATTGATTTATTAAGAATTGGTGGAGCAATTAAAGCAAACATAACAAATGGTTTTGGTTCTGAAGGTGCAAGTACTATTACGCAACAAGTTGTTGAAAAATCATTCTTATCACCGGAGAAGAAGATTAGCCTAAAAGTACAAGAACAATGGTTAGCATTAAAACTAGAACGAGAATATTCTAAAGAAGCAATAATGGAAATGTATTTAAATAAAATTCATTATGGCAATAATTCATACGGTGTAGCGAAGGCTGCACAAAATTATTTTGGTAAAACGGATTTAAGTGAGCTAACACTACCAGAAGCAGCTATTCTTGCAGGTTTACCACAACGTCCTTCGGCTTATAACCCGTTTGAAAATCCGGATTTAACTAAGGAACGTATGAATACTGTGTTAGACCTTATGGTACGACATGAAAAAATCACACAAGAGGAAGCCGATGAAGCAAGAGAAGTAGATATTCCATCACTTTTAAGAGAGGATCGTCCGGATTCATCGCCTTATGAGGCTTTCTTACAACAAATTAGAGACGAGATTTCTAAAAAAGTTGATGGTGCAGATATATATACCGATGGTTTAAAGATTTATACAACGTTAGATACAAATGCACAAGAGTATGTAGAATTTCTACTATCAGACAGTGAAGATAATCCTATAAACTATCCTGAACCAGTAGAGGACGAAAATGGTAATCCAGTCGATGTGCAAGCTGGTATGGTATTATTGGATACAAAAAATGGAGCGATTCGAGCCATTGGAGGCGCCCGTGGTGGATTGGAAAATGATGGCCACAATTTCGCGATTGACGGTGAAGGACGACAACCTGGTTCTACATTTAAACCAATCGTGGCATATGGTCCAGCAATTGAACATAATCAATTGTCAACATACCATCAAATAAACGATGACGGTCCTTTTGATATCGCCGGTACTGATAGCCAAATTAATAACTGGGATGGCAGCAGTAGAGGTTGGATGTCTATGCGTTATGCTTTAAGTGAATCATTAAACGTCCCAGCAGTAAAAACGTTAGAAGAAAATGGTTCAGGTAATGCTAAAAGTTTTGCTGAAGGATTAGGAATTGAATTTGCTAATGACAATGTAACTATCGGGGATGCAATTGGTGGAACTGGTACTGGTGTTACCCCACTAGAATTAGCAGGTGCTTATCGTGCATTTGGTAATCAAGGTATCTATAATGAACCTTATGCTGTTACTGAAGTTGAATTTCCAGATGGCAAAACAATCGATTTAAAACCTAAGGCGGAAGCTGCTATGTCAGATTATACTGCTTATATGATAACGGATATGCTAAAAACAGCTGTTGAGGAAGGCACCGGTACTGCAGCAAATGTTTCTGGGTTACCTGTTGCTGGTAAAACTGGTACAACGAATTTAAAAGACAAAAACGGCAGTCCTGATTCATGGTTCAGTGGATACACAACCAACTATACGCTTTCTATTTGGACTGGGTATGGCGACAGTAATCAAAGAGTATTGCCGGATACGAAAATCCCACATGCCTTGTTCAAACATACGATGAGCGAAATCTCAAAAGACATAGACACTCCAGACTTTGTAAAACCAGATTCGGTTGTAGAGGTCGAAGTTGAGAAAGGATCTAGACCAGCAAAATTACCAAGTGATTTTACACCTAGTTCAGAAATCGTAACAGAATTATTTGTAAAAGGGTATGAACCAGATGACACATCAGAAAAGTATGATCAACTCGATCCTGTTAATAACTTAACAGCAGAATATGATGAGGATTCAGATTCCATTCAAGTCGAGTGGGACTATAACTCTGATGAGGATGTATCATTTGAAATAAGTGCTAGTGAAGATGGCGGCCAAATGAATGGTCTATCTTCTACAGAAGACACTTCATTTGAAATTTCCAACGTAGAACCTGGAGCGGAATATGAAATCCAAGTAGTTGTCGTTAGTAACGAGCATGACTCCATTACTAGTGAACCTTCATCAACTAAAGTGTCAGTTCCAGAAGAACAGGAAAATATTCCTTCTATTGATAACTTAGAAGCATCTTATAACGCTGAAAACAATATGATCGACGTTTCGTGGGGATATAATGGACCACCAGCAGAATTCGAAGTGGATGTAAATGGTCAAACACAAACAGTTGGTTCTAACGGGATAGAAATTACCAATATTAGTCCTGGAGAATATAACATTACGATTACCCCAATCGGTCAGAATGGAGCTAACAGTGATGTTCGAGGAGAATCACAAAGCACTACGATTAATGTAGAAAGCGATGATGATAATAACGACGAAGAAAATGCCGATAATAATGATGAGGTAAACGTTGATGGCGAAGGCCTAGGTGGCGGTAATGACGACAATGATGGAAATAATGAAGATGATGACGCACAAGATCCAGAAGATCAATAAGAATAGGCAATCAATCTTAGAAAACGTGGCTTTTCGCCAAACCTTAGTTCCACTCATCTACTAAAAAAGAGGTAAACTTCAATGAAGTTTACCTCTTTTTTCTTATCAAAATTTCTACAAAGAATCCACTTTTTTCATTCGCTTCTGTCCCTCCCTGCATATTTCTAATAAAGGACATTCCGGGCAGTTTGGATTTTTTGCCTTGCAATGATATCTACCAAAAAAAATCAAACGATGATGAGTATCCGTCCACTCTTCTTTTGGAACTTTGCGCATTAATGTTTGTTCAACTTCTAAGACAGAGTCCTTCCACTTACAAATAGCTAATCGCTTGGATACGCGTTCGACATGTGTATCAACAGCAATTGCTGGTTCATGAAATGCAACAGAAGCTACAACATTTGCCGTCTTCCTCCCCACTCCTGCCAATTTCATTAATTCTGTTTTTGTTTGTGGTACTTCCCCGTTGTATTCTTCAAGTAACATCGTACAAAGCTTTCGAATATTTTTAGCCTTATTGCGATAAAGTCCAATTGACCGGATATCCTGCTCTAGTTCTTCCAACGATACTTCTAGATAATCACTTGGCTTTTGATATTTTTTAAACAACTCAGCAGTTACTTTATTGACTAACACATCGGTACATTGAGCTGAAAGCAATACAGCAATCACCAGATCAAATGGATTTCTATGGTTTAATTCACATTCTGCATGGGGAAACATTTTTGTTATTTCATCTAAACAAAATCTAACTTGTGCCTTGTTGAGCATTTTATTAATCTTCTCCCTCTAACCAATTATAATAAAATGAAGTATCTCTCTTTTTAGTTTCAACCTGTGTTTGTGTCTGATTAGTATGAAAGGATTTACTTACTTCTCTTGCTTGTTCTACAGAATGAATACCTTTTCTTTTCCAGTCTCTTAATATGCGATCGATATATTTAAAATTTAATTTTCCCATTAAAACAGACTCTCTAAGTGCTGCCTTTATTAATGCGGGAATAACTTCATCTACATCGATCCAGGCATTAATTGTCTCTATTTCAAAAGGAGACAATGGTCTACCGAATTCTTGTTCGAACAGGATAAAAATAGTTCCATCTTCACCTTGGTCATCCTGCTTTTGCTTATCTTCAACAGTGAAAAGTTTTTCCCAAAGTGGTTCTAAGCTATAAGATTCACTAAGTATGTTTTGCTCATTCTTGGATTGTTCAATCGTTATAAACTTTTTCTGAATTAGCTTTCGTAAAATAGTTGAACACTCTTTTTCGTCCATTGTTAGGACAGTTGCAAGTTCATTTGGAGTCGGAAAATCTATATATTCTTGTAAAGATCGATGAATTTGCACTATTACCATGACATCTCTCTCATCAAGACCTAATTGTTTATACGAAGTAAGTAGTCGACTAGGTATCTGTACTTGGTTTAATAATATATGTTGAAAAGAAACAAATTTTGTCATAATTAATAACACCTCAAATATAGTATAGCATGAAAAATAGTAAAATCCCTCGCATTTAGCAAGGGATTTGTTAACCTATTTTATTATGGATGTAAACGATTCAACAACCGTGGGAATGGAATTGTTTCTCGAACATGGTCTACACCAGATAACCATGCAACAGTTCTTTCAAGCCCTAAACCGAAACCAGAATGTGGTACACTACCATATTGGCGTAATTCCAAATACCATTTATAGGCTGGTCCTGTTAACCCATGTGCTTCATATTGTTCCTTCATTAGCTCCAAATCATCAATACGTTGTGAACCACCGATGATCTCCCCATAACCTTCAGGTGCAATTAAGTCAGCACATAATACCACATCAGAGCGGTTTGGATCTGGCTTCATATAAAATGCTTTTATATCTTTTGGATAATTTGTGATGAATACTGGTTTATCAAAGCTTTCTGCAATTGCAGTTTCATGAGGTGCGCCAAAGTCCTCTCCCCATTCGATATCGGTGAATCCTTTTTCTTTAAGCATCCCCACTGCATCATCATATGAAATTCTTGGAAATGGTGCTTGAATTTTTTCAAGCTGGGTTGTATCACGTTCAAGTAAATTTAATTCAATTTTACAATTCGATAATACAGATTGGGCAATAAAACTAACATACTGCTCCTGTATTTGTAAGCTTTCTTCATGATTTACAAAAGCCATTTCAGGTTCAATCATCCAGAATTCAATTAAATGTCTTCTTGTTTTTGACTTTTCAGCACGAAATGTAGGTCCAAATGAAAATACCTTCCCAAATGCCATTGCAGCTGCTTCCATATAAAGTTGTCCACTTTGTGATAAGTATGCTTCTTCATCAAAATACTTGGTGTGGAATAATTCTGTTGTACCTTCTGCTGATGATCCAGTCAAAATTGGAGGATCAATTTTGACATAACCATTTTCATTGAAAAATTGGTATGTCGAACGGATGATTTCATTGCGTATTTTCATTACAGCGTGTTGTCTTTTAGATCGTAACCATAGATGGCGATGGTCCATTAAAAATTCTGTACCATGATCTTTTGGAGTAATTGGATAGTCAACTGCCTCATGAATAAGTTCAATACCACTTACCTGCATTTCAAATCCAAGTGGTGATCGTTTATCCTCTACAATTGTACCTGTTATGTACATCGAAGACTCTTGTGTCATATTTTTTGCTAGCTGAAATGTTTCATCCTCGTCACCATTTTTTGCAACTACAGCCTGCATAAATCCTGTTCCATCTCGTAGTTGTAAAAAAGCTATTTTTCCGCTAGAACGTTTATTAGCTAGCCATGCTCCAATTGTTACTTCTTTTCCTTCGTAATCATGTACTTGTGATATAGTTGTCTTCAAGAAAATTACCCCCAAAATCTATAATTGATGGTTCATGACAAAACGTTTTATACGTTTTGCAGCTTCTTTTAAATTTTCCGTAGAAATAGCATAAGATAATCGTACATTTTGTGGCGATCCAAAACCAGACCCCGGCACGAGAGCTACTTTCTCTTCCTCAAGTAATGCAGTTACCCATTCATCAACACGTTCAAATCCATTTTGTTTAACAGCTTCTTGTACGTTTGGGAACAAGTAAAATGCACCCATTGGTTTTTGGCAGGATATGCCAGGAATATCATTCATTAACTCATGTAATAGATCAAGTCTTTCTGAGAAATCCTTTTTCATTTGATCCAATGCACCATTTCCTGATTGATAAGCCGCTAATGCTGCATATTGTGCAATTGAAGTTGGATTGGAGGTGGAATGTGATGCAAGGTTCGTCATTGCTTTAATGATGGTTTTATCCCCCGCTGCATATCCTATTCTCCATCCGGTCATGGCATGTGATTTCGATACACCATTAATGATAATAGTCTGTTGTTTTACCTTTTCTGAAACTTGCGCTATTGAATTGTGTGGATCGCCAGTATAAATTAACTTTTCATAAATTTCGTCTGAAACAATTAAAATATTATGTTTAATACAAACCTCACTAAGTTCAATCAATTCTTCCTTATTATACATCATACCAGTAGGATTACTTGGAGAGTTAATGATAACTGCTTTCGTCTTTTCTGTTATCGTATTTTCCAATTGCTCTGGAGTCAGTTTAAAACTGTTTTCTTCTAAAGCATTAACGACTACTGGATTTCCTCCTGCAAGCTTTATTTGTTCAGGATAACTCACCCAATACGGTGCTGGAACGATTACTTCGTCACTTTCATTTAACAGAACCTGGAACAAGGTGTATAAAGCATGTTTAGCACCAGTTGTAACGATTATTTCTTCGGTCGAGTAGGATAAGTCATTATCTTGTTTAAATTTGTTTACAATAGCTTCTCTAAGCTCTAAAATACCACCAGCTGGTGTGTACTTTGTTAATCCATTTCTCATTGCATTTTCTGCAGCCTCAATAATATATTCAGGTGTGTTAAAATCTGGTTCACCTGCACCTAACCCGATAACATCGTGTCCCTGTTGCTTAAGTTCTTTTGCCATTGCTGTTATTGCTAGTGTAGAGGATGGAGTTAATGTTTTTACTCGTTCAGCTAAATTCATTTCCATTCACCTTCCTATTTAAATGTTTTTTTGAACCTAAATCGTTCATATCTTGAGCCATCATTCATGGATAGATAATCTAACACATGCCTATCACTATTATCTCGATAAGTTACTTCCCATAATGGTCTATTGTTTACCATTGCTGGTGAAATTTTAATTAATTTACAATGATTACATTGTTCCTTCCACTGGCTTTTGATCGATTCCAAGGATATGATATTGGATTGATCCATGATCGTAATATCCTCATCTTCATCATCCAACGGTAAAAAAACTATTTTTTTATCATTACCAGTAGTCTCACCGAATAATACATGATACGTAATGGCACCACTAAATGTATATATGTTATTAACTTTTGTCAATTCTGTATTGCTAAGTACTGTGTCTTGTGATGACGCATAACCAGATTTCTTTTGCTGCTGTATATCCTGATATAAAAATACTCCATAAACTAAACAAGAAATAAAGACTAAACAAACGAACCCAATAATCCATTTTAACCAGTTAGGTACGATAAATTGTGAATACTGCTTGTTCTTCATGGTCACCATCCAGAGCTAATCCAAACATAAGGTTTTCTTTTTTTAATGTTCGATTTAAACAATCGACAATTTTATACATATCTGATGAATATTGGATTTTTAAGGTTGATAAAGTCTTTATTTTATTATCCATCTTTTCCCCTCCATTATTAAAATGCTTCTTATTTTATCAAATTTTACTACACATTTTAAGGCTACGTTTGTTTAAACTATAGATAACGTTGAAAATAAATAATCATAAATAGTATAACAGTCATTTCAACAAAATGGTTTTGTTTTTATTTATTTCAACAAATATTCCAACCCATACCATTATACACTGATGCATCAATTACATGCATCAGTGGTTTTTTGTCATGAAATGTTCAAACGCTCTTACCTTTTAAAACCACTTTTCTGCCTTTTCTATTAGCTGTTGGGTGGAATCGTGTGTGATTGGAACATTTGGTATGGAATCAATAAAGTATTTGCCATAACGTGCTTTAATGATACGAGCATCACATACAAAGACAATACCACGATCGCTAGATGATCGAATTAGCCTGCCAAATCCTTGCTTAAATCTTATTACAGCATTTGGTAATGATAATTCCATAAAAGCATTTTTTCCTTTTTGTTTTAAATAACTCGATTTAGCCTCGTATATCGGGTGATTTGGTGGCTGAAAAGGAAGTCTTACGATCATTAAACAAGATAAGTCCTCACCAGGTATATCGACACCCTCCCAAAAGGAACTTGTCCCTAATAAAATGGATTGGTCAAATGTTTGAAAGTTTTTCTTCAGTCTTGCACGACTTCCACTGGATATTCCTTGCGCTATTAACATATAGCTGTTGATGTCAATCGTTTCCTTTAAAAGTGTATATGATTTACGAAGCATTTCATAGGAAGTAAAAAGTACAAGCATTCTCCCTTTGGTTACTTCAGCTAAAGATAAGATTGCTTCACAAACAGAATAAATAAAATCATCCATATTTCCATACTTAATATCTGGAAAGTCATTAGGCACCATAAGTTGTACCTGGTTTTCATACGAAAATGGTGAATTAATCTTCATGGTTACTACATTTTCTGATTGTAGACCGAGACGATCTTGTATAAAAGAAAAAGAGCTTTTCATTGTCAATGTGGCACTAGTTAAAATTACACTCTTCTTTTTTGCAAAAAAATCTTCATGGAGAAAGTCCGAAATATCAGTTGGTTCACTGTATAAATAAACAGCATTTCTCGCACCACTTGCCTCAATTTCGATCCATTTAACCTCCGTCTTTGGTGTTTCCATTATAAACAATTTTTCAACACGATCAATTAGTGATTGAAGTTGATTCATACAATTTAATATATCTTCATTATCAAATCTGTCATAATGCTCCATTTTCTCCAGATACTCTTTAAAATTGGACAGCATATGAATTAGATCCCTAAGGAAAAACGTTAGTCTCGTAGCCATTTCAACCACTGTATTCCATTTAGCTGAATTCTCTTTACCTAAGTCAAACCGATATTGTATTCTACCGATGTCACTTAATGATTTGTCATTTTTGTGCTGCGTATAAACATATTGAAATATTGTTCGAAATAAGTCATCAGTCTCATGTTTTGTTATTCCATACATATCATTCCATTTTTCAAGTAACGGGTGATTTTCATCTACACTATACTTCTTGATCAACTTACCTATAAAATTATCTTCTTCAATGGTACCAATCTGGTTAAGACTGTATTGTAAAGTTACATAATCTAATTTTAAGCCATAATGTTTAGATGCGGTTTCTTCTAAATGATGTGCCTCATCAACAATTGCTTTTTCGTACGCTGGCAAGAACTGATAGTCGTTAAACATGTCTGTACAGAGTAGAGCATGATTTGTAATTACTACATTTGCTTGTTGTGCTTTTTTCCTTGCTTTTTGATAAAAAGAACGGGAAAACCACGGTGAGTGTGGATCCATTATACCTTCTGAATCTGTAGAAATCTTTTTATAAAACAGATAACCACTTGAAGGTAACTGAATCTCATCAATATCCCCTGTCTCGGTTTCGGTAAGCCAAACTAAAATCATAGCCTTCGTTAGTATAACATCGTAATTTTCCTGTTGCTCAGATGCTAATTCATGAGCAAATTTTTCAAGGCTAATATAGTGCTGCTTCCCTTTTAATAACGCTACTTTAAACGGAATTGACACTAACTTACTTATTAATGGTATTTCTTCTTCTAATAATTGAGATTGTAATTGAGTTGTATAGGTGCTTATTATAATCCGCTTCTGTGTCAAAGCAGCTTCATAAATTGCAGGAATTAAATAAGCGAGTGATTTTCCTGTACCAGTTTCTGCCTCGATTAAAGCGTGGGATTTAGATTGAAATGCATCATATATAGTCTCTGACATTTCCCTCTGCCCACTGCGTTTTTCATAGTTGTCCATAAATTGGTGCATACTGCCATTTGTTTCATAGATGTCATCTAAGTAAATTCCAAAAGGCGTTTCAATTTCATCCTCTGTGACAGAATGGTCGACCATTTTCTTATACGCTAATCCACCATATGTATCCATATCGTCACGTTTCTGTAATGAAAAAGCTAAAGCATGGTGCCTTTCATCAAGTAAATGACTTAAATCAGACTTAAGTGATTTTTCTAAATGAAGTAAATGGCTGACTGTTTCAAATGGTAACTGATTTATTTTTTGTTTCATTTTTAAAAATAGTTTTGCAGTTACAAACGCATCAGACAATGCTCGATGAGGGTCTGAATGATGTATATCCAAGTATTCTGTTAATTGCCCCAACTTAAAGCTTGGAGATTGGGGGTAGAGTATTCGAGCAAGTTCTACTGTATCAATTACCGGATTTGTTAATCTTTCCATCCCTAATCCAGCAAATTCTTCATTTATAAATCCTAAATCAAACGGAACATTATGTGCTATTAGGTAACTATCTTTACACATTTCAGCAATGTCACTTGCTTGTTCATGAAAAGTCGGTGCATAGGCCACATCCTCATCATGAATTCCTGTCAGATTAGATATAAAAGGCGGAATGGGCTGATTAGGATTAAGTAGGGTGGAGAATTCATCGACAATAACATCATCTTCAATAATCACTAAACCAACTTCAATAATCTTATCACTTTTTGCCGGGGAATGCCCTGTAGTTTCCAAATCAATTACAACATATTTGTCCATTGTTCCACCTTACTCTCTATAATAAGTAAATGTATTATAAAAGAAAAAACCCTTATCAAAAATGATAAGAGTATCACACCCGCCTACATTTTAGTTAATGGAGGTTCCTGATCGATAAGTTGCTCGATTTCATTTTCTTCATTCATTATAGCAACTTTTGGTTTAAACGATGCTAACTCTTCATGGGAAACAGAAGCATAAGACACTACGATAACCGTATCTCCTTTTTAAACAAATCTTGCAGCTGCTCCATTTAAACATATAACTTTGGATCCTCTTTCACCAGGGATCACATAAGTTTCTAATCTTGCACCATTGTTATTATTTACTATTTGTACTTTCTCATGTGGTAAAATATCAACTTGTTCTAATATGTCCTAATCAATCGCTACACTGCCGATATAATGTAAGTTTGCTTCTGTGACACGTGCATGGTGAAGTTTAGCTTTCATCATGGTGCGAAACATACTTACTTCCCCCATTTATATTTGTTTAATTAAATTTCCATATTCATCAAAAAGGAGGTTGTCGATTAACCTAGCACGATTAAAGTGTACTGCAACTGCTAATACTACAGGGCGATTGACCACAGAAACGGGTTCTAACTGAGGATAACTTAATAATTCAACATAATCTATTCTGCCTGATGTATGATTATTAATCACATCCATAACCTCTTTTACAATAATATCAGTATTTGTCTCTCCGTCAACTACTAATTTTCGGCCTTTATTTAATGCGCCATATAGCTGTGGAGCTTCCTGACGTTCCTTGTTTGTTAAATAAACATTTCTGCTACTTTTAGCCAGTCCATCTTTTTCTCTAGTTGTTGATACAGGAATTAATTCAATTGGAAAATTTAAGTCTTTAATTAGTGCATCAACCACCGCAACTTGTTGAGCATCCTTCATACCAAAATAGGTTTTACTCGGTTGAATGATATGGAATAGCTTTGACAGAACTGTAATAACACCTTCAAAATGTCCTGGACGAGAACGGCCACATAATACATCTGCTCGATCTTCAATATTCATCGATATGATCAATGGTGTAGGATACATGTCTTGAATTTCTGGTAAAAATAAATAATCTACACCTACCTGCTCTGCGACAGTCGTGTCTTGTTGTTCATCTCTTGGGTATTGTTCGAAATCCTCACTTGGACCGAATTGCAGTGGATTAACAAATATGCTGGTTACAACAATGTCATTTTCTTGCTTGGCCCTTTTCATTAGGTTCGTATGACCTTCATGAAAGAAACCCATTGTTGCAACAAAACCTATTTGTTTGTTTTGTCGGATAAGTTCTAACGATTTAAGTTGCATTTCCTGCAATGATCGAATAATTTCCATAATATCTCCCTACTTAATCAGTTGGTAAAAAATCAGCGTTTTTGATGGTAAAGGAATGTTCATCTTTTGGAAAAGATTCTTGCCTTACTTCAGAAACATATGACCTAATTCCTTCGATTCCAGTTGAATTATAATCAGCATAGGTTTTAACGAATTTTGGTACACGGCTTACTCCGTATTGTAAAATATCATGATAGACCAATACTTGCCCATCACAATTTATACCAGCACCAATTCCAATTGTTGGGATGGTTAATGCATTTGTTATGATGGATGCCAGTTCTTTTGGAACGCATTCCAATACAAGTGCGATGGCACCACGTTCGGCTATCGCTTTAGCATCCTGAAGTAGTTTTTCTGCTGCTTCTGAATCATTACCTTGGACTTTATAGCCACCTAATACATGAACAGATTGTGGAGTAAGTCCTAAGTGAGCAACTACAGGAATTCCAGCTTCACTTAGACGTTCTGTTAATAATAATGCCTCTGTAGATGCACCTTCTATCTTGATTGCCTGAGCATCCGTCTGTTGAAATATTTTTTGAGCATTAGCTAACGAATCTTCTAATGATATATGATACGACATAAATGGCATATCCACGACCATAAACGTATCCGGGGCACCACGCTTTACCGCTTTTGCATGATGAACCATATCGTCTACTGTAACTTGAACAGTTGAGGCGTAACCTAAAACGACCATCCCTAATGAATCGCCAACTAAAATCATATCAACATCCGCTTCTTCGACTACTTTAGCAGAAGGGTAATCGTATGCAGTAATCATGGAGATCTTCTGTTTATTGTGCTTCATTTTCTGTAGATCTAACCTACTCAACATGGCTCTCTCTCCTTGTTAATTCCACTCAATTTCAGCAGAATATAATTTTTTTATTTCACCATCTTTAGTCGTTAATAATGCACCATCCTCAGCAATACCTAAGAATTTTCCTTTCCAACTCTCACGCATCGTTTTTATCGTGACTATTTCTCCAATCTTGTAGCCATAACGTTCCCAAATTACTTTGACATCTGAAAATCCATTCTCTATGTATTTCGAATAAGCATCTTCAAATTTAACTAAAATATGTTGAATAAGCTCTGTTATATTCCAACTATTGGTTGACTCTATTTGTAACGAGGTAGCTTTTCCCCTTAGATCCTCAGGAATTTCATCTACGTCTTGATTAACATTTATACCCATACCAATCACAACATATTGAATCTGGTCCTGTTCAGCCTGCATTTCTGTTAAAATACCAGCCGTTTTTTTATTATGTATAAAGATATCGTTAGGCCATTTAATTTTAGGTTCTAATGCAGTAAATTCTGCTAACGTCTCTGCTAATATAGTGGCAGACAATAACGTTAATTGTGGTGCAAGATGGGGTGGAATTTCTGGTTTCAGTACAATACTCATCCAGATACCCTTGCCCTTGGCTGAATGCCAAGAACGGTTCATCCTTCCCTTACCCTTGGTTTGCTCATCTGCTATTATTACTGTTCCATGTACTGCATCTTCTTGTACTGCTTGATGAGCTACTTGTTGTGTGGATGGTGTAACAGATTTATGAATAATTGTTTTACCAAGCCATTTTGTATTTAACCCCCATTGAAGTGTATTTGCACTTAGTTTGTCAGGGTATTCTAAAATTCGATAGCCTTTCTTGGAGACACCCTCAATGTTATATCCGTCCTTTTCGAGTTCTTTCATATGCTTCCATACAGCACTACGGGATATGTTCAGTTTTTCAGACAGATTTTGGCCGGAAATATATTGTTCTTTAGCGTTTGCTAATAGTTCAATTAGTCTATTTCGGGTGGATTCCAATTTATCCACTCCTTTATCATCAATTTTTCATTCGTTACATTATCAAATACAACCTCTTTTTCAATTCGATCCAACAAATGTCCCACCCAAGGACCCTTTTTTGTATTAGGAAATAATTGATGAATATCATTTCCATCTAATGCCAAATCCTTCTTTGTTTGTATACAGAGCTGATCTTCAATTGAATCTATTTCATGACGAGAAATCTTAGATGGGCATGGTAACAACAAATTCTGTAATCGAATAAAACCATTATAATAATCATGATGTAAGCTATAGACTAGCCAGTTATCAAGACCATACTTACGGTAATATGTAAGTGCATCTGCTAGCTGTAACGCTTCAATTCTTGTTTTATTAGAACATTTCCATTGCCGAATCCATTCCTGTATGCTCACTTCAGACTCTACATGATGAAATAAGGCAATTATTTCAGCAAACGAGTGTAATGGTTTAATAGGAGCCGGAATTCGTTCCACTATATATGGATATTCTATCATAATTGGTAAATGTTTATATACATTTGTTTGTTTTAAATAGTCTATTCCCAGGTTAACAAAATCTCCGGCAAATAGCTTTACAATTTCATTTGCGATACGCTCCACAGCAAGATCTTTTATTTGGTGCTGTACTTGCTTTATATTGTCTAGTGTTTTATCTTCTATTACAAATCCTAATTGACTAGAAAAGCGAAGAGCGCGAATAATGCGGAGTGCATCCTCTGTAAAACGCTCATAGCCATTCCCTACCGTGCGAATCAATTTATGTTTTATATCGTCTCTGCCATTAAACAAGTCAATTATACTACCATCTTTATCCATTGCTAGTGCATTTATTGTAAAGTCTCTTCTTTTTAAATCTTGATCAATCGTTTGAATAAATTGTACATCGTCCGGGTGTCTTTTATCAGAGTAACTTCCATCAATTCGGAAGGTAGTAACTTCATAGGATTGCTTGTTGTGGCGAACGATTACCGTTCCATGGTCAATACCAACAGGAATCACCTTTTGAAAAATTTCTTGTACCGCTTGTGGTTTAGCAGAAGTTGCAATATCTATGTCACCAATGGAACGATTCAACAGTAAATCACGAACACAGCCACCCACAAAATAAGCCTGATGGCCATGGATTTCTAATTCTTCTATTATTGCTGTCGCTTCTTCAAAAGGATGGTTAAGCATAATCATCACCAATTTCTTATTTAGAATGACTTATTACTCTATTATATAAATCCATATATTGGTTTACGATTTCTTGTGAGTGAAAATTCTTCCTAGCGTGTGTTAATGCATTTCTGGAAAATTTCTCTAATAACGCTTCATTACCCAATAATTGAATAGCAAAAGAAGCCGCTTTGTCTGTTTCCCCTAATTCAACAATATATCCTGTTTCATTATGACGAATTACTTCAGGAATTCCACCTACATTAGTTCCGATACAAGGTACTCGGCATGACATTGCTTCTAATAAAACTAATCCAAAGCTTTCTTTTTCAGACATAAGTAGTTTTAAGTCAGAAATAGATAGTAAATCACTAATATTCTTTTGCTTTCCTAAAAATAAAATACTATCCTGTAACCCAAGCTCTGAAACTAGTTGAAACGCTTCTGCATATTCCGGCCCATCCCCTATCAAAAGAAGCTTTGTGTCGATCTGACTTTGAATTTTATTAAATGTATGTATAACATCAAAAATGCGTTTTACTTTTCGAAAATTAGATATATGGATAATTACTTTTTCATTTGGTTCAATTCCATACTGCTCTTTAATAGTTGTTAATTCTTTCTTTTTGTATTCTTCTTCATTCACGAAATTATAGATAACGTGTATATCTTTGGTTATCCCTAACATGTCTTTTGTTTGGTCCACTAAACTTTTAGAGACAGCAGTAACTGCATCAGACTGTTCAATTCCATGTTTAATCATTTTCTTAAAAGTATGATCAATACCCAAAACGGTAATATCCGTACCATGTAATGTCGTAACAATCTTTACATCATGTTCAGCTATGTCTCGAGCTAAAATAGCACATATAGCATGTGGCATTGCATAATGTACATGTAAAATATCAAGTTTTTCTCTATCGATTACCTCTGCCATCTTATTCGCTAATGCAAGATCATATGGTGGATATTGAAACACTGGATAATGATTTAATTCAACTTCATGATAATAGATCGAGGGATAAACCCGATTCAACCGAAACGGTAAACTTGAGGTTATGAAGTGAATTTCATTACCAAGCTCGGCCATTAACATTCCTAACTCAGTGGCAATAATCCCAGAACCACCCACTGTAGGATAACAAGTAATACCTATTTTTTTCATTCGTTTGATTCCCTTTGTTTATTTTCTTTAACAATTTCTCTCCAATCGAAATCGCCACGCTCCAAGGCGCGAATTACAATTTCTGCAGCAGCCAAATTCGTTGCTAATGGGATTAGATGTACATCACATAAACGCATAAGTGCACTTACATCAGGTTCATGAGGCTGAGCTGTTAATGGGTCGCGAAAAAAGATGACAACATCCATCTGATTATTTGCAATCATAGCACCTATTTGTTGATCTCCACCGAGTGGTCCTGACTGAAATCTATGAATAGATAAACCAGTAGCCTCCGTTATTTTTTCCCCTGTAGTACCAGTTGCAAATAAGCGATGTTTTTCTAATACGTTTTTATATGCAATACTAAAACCAATAATATCCTGCTTCTTTTTATCATGAGCAATAAGTGCAATGTTCATATAAAGCCCCCCTGTAACTATCATTGTTACTTAATTGATTGTCACTATGTTTTCAAGACCATAAACTAATTCATTCATATTCATTACTTCTTTTACAGCTAATTTAATACCATCCATAAATGAATCACGATTATATGAATCATGTTTTATGGTTAATGATTGGCCCGGTCCACCAAAGATAACTTCCTGGTGAGCAACAAGACCTGGTAGGCGTACACTATGAATTTTCATTCCATCTATGTCAGAACCACGAGCACCTGACATAGTCTCTTTCTCTTCTGGATGTCCTTGTTTTTTGTATTTTCTGGAGTCCATAATAAGCTCAGCAGTTTTTACAGCAGACCCAGAAGGAGCATCCAGTTTTTTATCATGGTGTTTTTCAATAATTTCCACATCGGGGAAATAGGACGCTGCCAATTTCGCAAACTGCATCATTAGAATCGCACCAACAGCAAAATTAGGTGCAATTATACAACCAGTGTTCTGCAATGAAGCGAGATTTGACAATTCGTTTACTTGTTCAGTTGAAAATCCTGATGTTCCTACAACCGTACGTATTTGATTATCTAATGCTATTCTAGTGTGATTAAATCCAGCATCAGGTATTGTTAAATCTATAAAAACATCAGCATCAACTGTTTTAAAACATTCATTGGCATCATCAAATATTGGTACATTTAAATTGGGTAGCATCGTAATTTCCTTGCTTTGTTTACCATTGTTTTTACGATCAATACAAGCAACCAATTCAAAGGATTCTTCCTCATTTATCATTTTAATTGCTTTTGAACCCATTCTTCCACGAGGTCCTGCTATTATTATTTTTATTGACATTGTTGTTTGCCTCCTACACGTATGTAATCTATTTTCACATTCTAAGTTTGATCTTTTCTTGTCCACCTGTTTTTATCCCTGGTTTCGATCTTCGTTATCGATTTATCAAAAGCCTCAGATAAGTCTATATCTAAAGAATTAGCGAAGCAAGTAAGTACAAAGATTATGTCTCCTAGCTCATCTTCAATCGCTTTGTCCTTTTCCGTTTCTTTTTTTGGTTTCTCACCATAGTGATGATTAACTTCCCGAGCCATTTCTCCTAATTCCTCTGTTAATCTTGCCATCAAACTTAGTGGGGAAAAATATCCCTCTTCAAATTGAGATATATAAGTATCTACTCGTTTCTGAATATCCTGTGTGGTATATAGTGGTTTGTTAATTGACATCACTTCCCCCTTCATCTTGAATCTTCTTTAATGTTAGCTAAAAGGGATTAGTTTGACAAATTATTCACACTGTAATAATAAAAATAAGGATTGTTCTTGTTATTATTGTTGACTATAATAGTGGAAGTGCCTATGCAATTTATGGTAATTACAGGATTGGAGGGTTACAGATGTTTGGGTTAAAATTTAAAAATATCTTTTTTATTATCTTTGGTTCAGCCATTTTTTCATTTGGTATTGTACATTTCAATATGCAGAATAACCTTGGTGAAGGTGGATTTACGGGTATTACCCTGCTTCTTTATTTTGCCTGGGAATGGGACCCTGCAATTACAAATATCATCTTAAATATACCGCTATTTTTCATAGGATGGAAGTTTCTAGGTAGGAGTACGTTTATTTATACGATTATTGGTACGTTTGCAGTTTCATTATTTTTAATGATTTTTCAAATTAATCCCTTTCCGACGTATCTGCAGTCGGATATGACACTTGCAGCTCTTTTTGCTGGTGTGTTTATCGGTGTGGGTCTTGGAATAATATTTAGATATGGTGGTACTACTGGTGGGGTTGATATAATTGCGAGGCTCGTCCATAAATATGTTGGTTGGACGATGGGGCGGACAATGTTTTTATTTGATTTCGTCGTTATAACAACATCTGTCTTTACTATTTTAGAACTAGTAGAAGGTATGTATACACTTGTTGCTGTTTATATTGCTGCAAGGGTTATCGACTTTATACAAGAAGGCTCGTATTCAGCACGTGGTGCAACGATTATATCTAGTGAAAGCAACTTAATTGCTCAAACCATAATTAAGGAAATGGATCGGGGAGTTACCGTGTTGGATGGAAGAGGAAGTTTTACAGGCGAAAGACGTGATGTGTTATATTGTATTGTAGGCAGAAATGAAATTGTCCGGTTGAAAAACATTATTAACGGAATAGACCCACATGCGTTTGTAGCGGTAAGTACAGTACATGATGTTGTTGGCGAAGGGTTTACACTGGATGAGAATAAAAATCCAATTGATGACTAAAATCTAAGGCTGTTTTCTAAAAAGTTGTTTTTGCCATAATAGATATAAAATGCGACGTAACTTGATGTGACGGTTAACCTACCGCTATGGAAATACACTTCGCTTTCACCCATCCGGGTACAAGTGCGACATCTGCTTCGTTTCACTGCGCAGTGTCTTCTACCCGTGGGCGGCTGATGAGCCTCCTCGAGCTAACGCTCTCTGGGGTCTCAACTAGGAGGCTGTCCGACGAAGTGAAATTGCCGAATATTTATTCAAAATATGGTGGATTATACATTAATAATTCAGTGTGAATGCATATATATTCACAGAAATTATTCCATCGGACAGCCTCCTAGGCCTCTGCTCCCACAGGATAAGGAAAGCTACATAGCTAGACATCGCACGAAGAAAATGTGGTCTTTACATTTTCAAGGAGTCTACGTGTATTTCCTCCGCTGTTATTTCCGTTACTGTCGTGGGACTGTATCTGTATTAATAAAACACCTTACCAGTTCGGATGAGCGGAGGGCGGTGACTCCTGTGGGAACAGCACGTGTCCGAAGACCCCGCAGAGTGGTTTTCTCGAGGAGGCTGAGGCCGTGCCCGCGGAAAGCATCCGTCCGTAGCGATCCCGGACGGCGGCAATAGCACAACTTATAGAAATAAACCAAGCGTTACGACGCATTTTATATCAACTGCGAGAATAACGCAGCAACAAAACATACGATATGAAACAAAACTAAAAGGATGACATGCTTGTGTTAGCATGTCATCCTTTTAGTTTTTCATATTAATCACTACTTGCTGTGTACATTAAAATAAATCGTACTAGTTCTGCAACAGCTACTAATGCTGCTGCTACATAGGTTAATGCTGCTGCATTTAACACCTTTTTCGTTTCACGTTCCTCGTTATTATTTATAACACCAGTAGCTACCAACTGTCCCATTGCTCTGTTGGAAGCATCAAACTCAACCGGTAATGTTACTAATTGGAACAATACTGCTGCTGACATAAAAATTATCCCAAGCAATAACAGATTTCCCATCTGGAAAATAATACCGGCAAAGATTAAGAAGAATGACATTTTATTTCCTAAACTGGCAACAGGAACTAATGAAGAACGGAAACGTAAGAATGCATATTCTTCAGCATCCTGAATAGCGTGTCCAACTTCGTGTGCAGCAATTGCAGATGATGCCATGGACTGTCCATGATAGTTCCCACTAGAAAGCCTTACTATCTTTTTACGTGGGTCGTAGTGATCAGAAAGCATTCCTTTGGTTTCTCCGACTTGTACGTCAAATAATCCATTATCATTTAATATTTTACGAGCAACCTCAGCGCCTGTCATGGATGAGGATGTTGCTTTTTTAGAATATTTCTTATACGTACTTTTAACTTTAGATTGAGCCCACATCGGGATAATTAATAATAGGGCGATGTAGATAAGATATCCTCCAAGTGACATGTATATTCCTCCATTAAATTCAATAGTCTATCTATGGTCAATTTTAGTCAAAATTGATGAATCAGTCAACTATTTAAATCTTTTCTTCATTCGTTTTTTTTGTTCACCTTTATATTTTCTCCAACTTACATAAGATAATGTAATAGCAATCCATCCACCAACAATAAGGATCATCCAATAAAAAGGAATCATTTCAGTATTTTTTTTTGTTTCTGTCTTTGCGACGGTATCTGCTATGATATCACTTGGTTGGATGAATAAAAAGATAACAATCCCTATGAGTACAATGAAGACCAACCTCTTAAAATTCTTATCCATAGAGACCACCTCACATACATATTCTGTTCCTAATAAATGTATGATTCGACGGAAGAATATATAACATAGAACTTATAGACTATTTACTCTTTTTTTAGAAATAGTTAATTTATAAGCTATGAATATCGATAATATACTAAGCCAAAATGTAAAATAACCTATTTCATTCATATAATCATTCAAGGATGAATAAACTGGCATCATTCCAAAAACATAATCAATGATATCATTATGTAACGTCCAAATAGAAGCGAATACAATATGTCTTAATTTTATTTTATAAAAAGGAGCATAAAGTAAGCCTTGTATTGCCATTGCACCATGTGACGCAATTAACATGTACCCTTGCCAACTTAATGTCCCATTTATTTCCAGCGTTAAAAGATTCATTACTACAGCCCAAATACCATATTTAAATAACGTCATAATTGCTAATGCTTCTATGTAAGGTACATGTTTTTTAAAAATAAAAAATAACAAAAATATAGTAAAAAACAAACTGGCTGTAGGACTATCAGGCACAAAAACAAGAAACTTTGCTGGTGTATTAGAAAGTTGACTTTCATACCACATATAGCCATAAATAGTACCCACTAAATTAATAATAAACAAGCTGATAACAAATCGTTTATCAAGAAGAATATATTTAATCATTGTGTCTTTTACTTCCTTTCCAACCCATTTAAATATGGAAAAAAAACACCTTCACCAAATGGCAAAGGTGTTTTTTATATTGAAATGTTATTCATTTGCTTGTTCATTTACGGAAACAATAAATTCAACCAATTGATCTAACTCTTCGTCTGAACCAGTAAATTGATCTGCAGGCATTGTGGCAATACCTTCTTGTGCGATTGTTGCAATTTCATCAGCAGAACGATCTATACCTGTTAATGATGGCCCAGCTGGACCTCCTGAAAGATCTTCACCATGACAAGTCATACAATTGTTTTCATATATAGCATATCCAGGATCTTCTTGATCTATTTCTATCTCGGATTCTGGAATTGGTTTATTCTGTTCTGCTCGAGCTTCCCAATCAACATGTGAAGCAGATTCATATGTTAGCCATATAACAGAAGCTACACCTAGTAACATCATTCCAACTGCAATTGGTCGTTGATGAGGTCTTCTACCAGGACCATTGTCTAAAAACGGAGCTAATAAAAGTCCACCAAAAGCAAGTCCAGGAAGAACTAAAATACCAAACAGTATATATGGTCCACTAGCAAAATCATATTTTAACAGTTCATACAAGAACAAGAAGTACCAGTCCGGCAAAGGTATATATGCTGCATCAGTTGGATCCGCAACACCTTCTAAAGGTGATGGATGAGCTAAGGTTAAGCTCATAAATCCAACTAAGAATACCGCTCCTACCAACCATTCTTTTAATAAAAAGTTGGGCCAAAATGCTTCCGTTCTACCAGGATATTCAGAGTAATCTTTTGGTATATTTGGTTTACGTTCGGCAGAAATACGTGAGTCTCCGACGAACTTCATTCCTTTACCCTTGTGCACAGCTTTTCCCTCCTTTTAAGTTTATAGTGGCCCAGAAATTCCTTGTTTACGGATTAAGACAAAGTGTGCTCCCATCAGAGCGAACAAGGCTCCTGGCAAAAAGAATACGTGAATAGCAAAGAATCTTGTTAATGTTTGAGCACCAACAATATTTGCATCACCAGCCAGCAATGTTTTAATTTCTTGACCTAAGAAAGGAACCTGCTCTGCTATTTCAAGTCCTACTTGTGTTGCAAAGAAAGCTTTGTTATCCCAAGGTAGTAAATAACCCGTAAATCCAAGTCCGAGCATAGTAAAGAAAATCAATACTCCAACCATCCAGTTAAGCTCACGTGGTTTTTTATACGCGCCTTGGAAAAATACGCGCAATGTATGTAAAAATAGCATAACAATAACAACACTTGCGCCCCAATGGTGCATTCCTCTTACAATCTGACCATGCGCTACTTCTGTTTGTAAGTAATAGACAGATTTCCAAGCGTTTTCAATATCTGGAACATAATACATCGTTAAAAACATTCCAGAAAGTATTTGGATAACAACTACAAAGAATGTTAAACCCCCAAAGCAATAAACAAAAGCTGAGAAATGGTGGGCGGGATTAACATGTTCTGGTACTTCATGATCCGCAATATCGCGCCATAAAGGCGTAACATCTATACGCTCATCAATCCAATCGTAAATTTTCTGTAGCATAAATAATTACGCCTCCCCTCTTGGTTTTGCCATGCCTAAGTATAACATTCCATTTTCTACTTTTTGCTCATACTCATCTAATGGCGCTAAAGGTGGTGTGTTTGGAACATTTGTACCGTCTTTATAATAGCGTCCATCGTGACATGGGCAGAAAAATTCGTTTGGATACTCTTCGCTACCTTCCCAAGATACTACACAACCAAGGTGTTTACATATTGGGGAAAGTGCCAAAATCTCGTCATTCTCATTTCTAAAAACCCATGCCGTTTTACCAACTTCAGACTCATACCAACCATCCACTTGATCGATCTTCCAATCGACACGCTGTGGTTCAGTTGTAATATCCTCAACAGCTAACCCTACATTTTGTAAATCTCCAGCTGCAGATGGTTTTAAAACCGGGTCAACCGCCATTCGCAACATAGGAACAAGCATTCCTGCTGCCATGAATCCTCCAACACCAGTAAGTGTATAATTTAGAAATTGCCGACGGGATACTTGTTGCTTCTTTTCACTCATGATTTTCCCCCCTCTATTGATTAATCACGGACAAATAATTTTTAATCAGATTACTAGGACATTACCATGATAGCGCAAACTGTTTGTCCGGTCAATAAAAATAGTAATTGTTAACAAAAGTTTCGATTTCCATAGCTTGTATCATTTCATGTATTACCAATAGGACCTAATTAGGTCTACTATTTGGGCTACTTGTTCACGAATCATCGTATTCATTTCTTTTGTGTGTAAATCTCCTGATTGTATCCCGGGAAACCATAACAATGTTCCTTCCATAGCTTGTTCACTTTTTTTCCATGTGGAATCAAATGTAATAAAAAAAGTATGAATAAATGGCTGTTGTTTTGCATCTTTTACCCATTCATTTATTCGTTCGACTTCATTGTCTTTTGTTGAATTCTTAAGATAGTTATAACTTGGCATCAACATAATACGACCTGTTAATTCTTTTTCAATTTCCTTTGAAAAAAGCGAAAGAACTTCACGTTGAAACGCACTCTTTTCTAAATCGTCATCTTGTGATAGTTGAAAAGGTATGAGTGGTACTACAATTGTATCAACATACTCCTTCGCCTGCTTATACTGTTCCAAGTCTGATTTAATCCATTTCATGATAAATCCAGCCTTTCTATGTATTCTTCTACAAATTCTAAAAAAATATAATACTGTTTTTTAAATCTTATCTTAATTGGGCAAAAAAAATCAACCTATTGCTTTTGCATTTTAGGTTGATTCCTATTCGTTGCCTCAAGATTATGTAATTCTTTTGCTAAGCGGAAAAAGGTTTCTTGATCTTTTTCATCTAATGATCTATCTATTGACTCTTCAATTATTCTCTTTTTGTATTCGAATAAAGACTTATCTAATAAATTTCTAGCAATCTCCTGGTCCTGTTTTGTAATAAAATAAGTTTCGGGAATAAATGGGTTTTCTTCTATTACGGAAACATACAATGGATTTTGGTGAGATTGATTAAAATTAAGCTGTATATATAAGGCATCATTTTGGTTTAAACGAATATCGTGAAAGGATTTTTCAGCATCTGTAGTAACAAATGAATTTTTGTAGAACCGAAAAGGTATTTCCTCCGAACAATGACTAGACATAATAATTCCTCTTGGACAAAATTTTACATCGTGGACAAAATGAACATGTGATAATATTTTGTTATGGTTAATTAGATAATTTAAGATCCAAACACTCTCACGTTTCTTTAGTTGATAATGATTTAAAAACCATTGAATAAATGTCTTTTTCTCTTCTGCGGAAATAGGAGTTTGCATCTAACATATCCCTCCTTAGTATCCATTTCTAACTAAGACCCTTGATTCTCCCCTGTTTGTTTTAGACGGTTCAGGTGTTCTTCAATCTCCGTATCTAATGGTTGTTGCTCCAAATACAATTCAAATACTGGAATTGCTTTATTGATCCTCCCTTCTTCTGTTAGAAAATAGGCGTATTCTTTCAGGAAGTCACTATCTTGGTTTAGAGTATTATATGCTTCATTATAGTGTTTTAATGCATCTTCATATAATTCATTTTCATTATATGCTCGGGCTAACTCCCACTCATACTGAGGATCTTGTGCCCCTGTATGTTTTATTTCTGTTAACAGATCAATAATTCCAGTGAAATCATCTCGAGATTTTAACAATTCGATCAAAAACAATACTGCATCCTTATAATCCGGATCTAATGCGACTGCTTCTCGAACCCACTTCTCACTTTCCTGATCTTTATCAAGCTGGTGTGCTATAGACCCTGCATAAAAATATAGTTCTTTATTAAACTCATCGATTGATAACCCTTTTTTGGCTGTTTCATAAGCATTATCTATCATTTCTTCTTCCACGTATGCTTTTGCTAACTGATAATATACGGTATGGTAATATGAATCGATTTCAATTACGTGCTCCCATGCCTTTATAGCAATATCATTTCGACCTGCATGGTATGCAGTAAAACCATACTTAAACAATGTATCAGGATGTTCACTATCAACATCTTGGAAAATTAGTAAAGCTTTTTCATATTCCCCTATAGCCGCATTCGCTTCTGCTAGCCGGTCGTTAATAGATACGTTTGCCATCTCTTTTGTATAGGGTAGAATTTTCTCATAATGCGTAATAGCCTTTTTGTAATCACCAGTAGAAAATAACAGTTCACCTAGTGCAAAATCAACTAATGGTTCATTAGGTTCATACTGTTTAGCAGTAAGTAATTTTAGTTCTGCTACCTCAAATAGACCTTGTGCCTGATATAAATCAGCTAATTGAATAAGAGTTTGTAAATATGCTTCATCATCTTCTCCTATTTCATTTAATAAATTTATAGCCTCTTCATCGTTGTCTAGTTCTATATAAATATCAGCAAGCATTACTTTTAATTCACTTTCATCTGGATATTGCTGTAGTAACTCAAACAAAATTACACTAGCTTCTTCTAAGTAACCCCACTGTAAATACAACTCAGCAATTGTATATCTTTCTTCTTCATCTGCTAAAGGTAAATATTCTTCTAACATAGCGATTGCTTTATTCGATTCATTACTTTCCATCAACCGAACTGCTTCCATAATTGTTTCCATCACGAACTTCCTTTCATACATCAACAATGTCTCTAGTAAATTTCATCATACAGAAAAGCTTCTTTATCTTCAAATAAAAGAAATGCTGAACAAAGGTCAATCTATTCCTTTACCAAGGGAATAGTACGTCCTTGAAAAAGAAGGTCGCTTTTTCTTCGCTGTCGATGCCTTCCTTGTTCTGTACGTCGGAGCTGGACGTGCCCGTTTCTGTAGATACATAACTTTCAAAATTCACTTTCTCTACTATTAAAAAAGAACCTGCAATGAGCAGATTCTTCAGCTTGTTACCTGATTAAGGTCATCAAAAAATCCTGGATATGATATGGCAACAGAAGATGTGTCATCTATTACTACATCTTCTTTGGTTATAAGCGAAGATATAGCTGCCATCATGGCAATTCGGTGATCATCATAGGAAGTAACATGACCACCTTTTAATGGTGTCTGTCCGTGAATAATCATGCCATCCTCTGTAGCCTCAATACGTGCACCCAAATTGGAAAGCCCTTCAACAACTGCAGCGATACGATCCGTTTCTTTTAATCGAAGCTCACCTGCGTCACGAATTACAGTTTTACCTTTTGCCTGGGTGGCCAACAGCGCGATAATAGGTAATTCGTCAATCAATCTAGGAATAATGTCTCCACCAATTGTAATACCTGTCAGCTCACTATAGTCAACTGTAATATCCCCTGTGGGCTCCGTTTTGATGGCTTCATTCGCATTTATACTAACAGAACCGCCCATTTGTTTTAACACATCAATAATACCCGTTCTCGTTTTATTCAACCCAACATTTTCCAACGTTAATGTACTATTAGGTACAATTGCTGCTGCTACTAAAAAGAATGCAGCAGAAGAAATATCCCCTGGTACAAAAACATCAGTTGCTGTTAACTGTTGTTTATTCGTAACTTTTATATGCTGATCACTTTTTGCTACATCTGCTCCAAACGCTTGTAGCATTATTTCTGTATGATCTCGAGTCGAAGTAGGTTCAATGACTTCGGTAGTACCATCAGTAAGAAGTCCTGCAAACAGAATTGCAGACTTAACCTGAGCACTCTTTACTGGAAGTGTATACTTGATTGGGCTTAAATTACCCCCTCTTATGGATATTGGTAAATAGTCTCCTTCACTTCGTCCGTCAAAATAAGCGCCCATTTGTTTTAAAGGTGAAACAACACGGTTCATTGGTCGTTTACTTAGTGAAGCGTCTCCATAAACGGTAGTAAAAAATGGAAGTCCGGCTAATATTCCTAACATTAGTCTGGCTGTTGTTCCGGAATTACCAAAGTATAATGGTTCTTTTGGTTCAATGAAAGAAGAAAATCCATCACTTTGTATTAGAACAGTCTGATCACTTTTTTCAATAGTTACACCCAATGCACGGAATGCATGAATAGTTCGCATACAGTCTTCCCCATCTAAAAAATGAGTTACCTTGGTTCTTCCTTTAGCTAATGACCCCAATATGACCGCTCTATGAGATATTGATTTATCTCCAGGTACCTGAATTACTCCTGAAATAGCTTTGGAATGAGGATTAAGACGTACTTCACTCATTTAACATCACTTCCCTTATTATTTGTCCTAGTATAAGAAACTATAAATTTTGGAGCTGTGGATAATTTATTAACTGTGTAAGCCACGTCCAGTGCCGACGACGCCACAGGATAAGGAAAGCTCCCCTGAAAAGCATCGCACGTAGAAAAGCGCATTTCTTTTTCAAGGACGTGGCGTTTTCATCGGCCAGCGCCCGTACTGCTAGTGGGCTTCCTGATCCTTCTTACGATATGTCAACATCGATTCGCTCACGCTTTATCTCATACGGATATGGAAGATCGATTAATACCACCGCTTTCGGCGGCAACGTCGACCCACCCGCGATGCGTGGGCGCATTTAGCTTTTGTCAATCTTATTGTTCAATCATTATTTCGTATCCATTTTCCCTTAAAAGGTGATAGCTTTCCTGTTGTTCTTCTTGTGAGGCAACACTTAGCCGTAAAACACCTGTAATTCCTTGCCGTATTTCTAGAATTTCTATGTTTGTTATACTAATATCTTTCGTTGCGAGTAGTTGTGCAACAGAAGCGATTGCACCAGTTTGGTCTCTAATATCCACATATAAGTCATAAAAGGAAGGAATGGCACCTCTTTTCTTTTCTCCTAATCCATCTCTGTATTCTTTAGCTTGGTTAAGATAGGAGGTCAATTGTGTTTTATCATTTCGTTCTAGTAGATTTTTTATATCTTTCATCTGGTCAATCCATTCTTGAAGTAATTGCGACATTTTCACTCTGTTATGATAAAAAATATCCTGCCATAAATCTGGGTTACTTGAAGCGATTCTAGTAATATCACGAAATCCACCTGCTGCAAGTTTTGGAATATAATCATGTGTATGTTCCCATTTTTTAGCTTGATGAACGAGTGAAGAAGCTATTAAATGCGGAAAATGTGACACTACTGCAGTCATTTCATCATGTTCTGTAGGCTTTAACGTTATAAAATTACTTTTCGTAGGCTTTAACACGTCTTTTAGTACTTCTACAGTTCTTTCTTCACATTTAGAACCAGGTGTCAATACATAAATGGCATTTTCAAACAAATGCTCTTTGGCAGCTTGTATCCCTTTTTTATGTGACCCCGCCATTGGATGTCCACCAATAAAGGCTATTCGTTGATTGGATAGTGATTCAGCAACATGAATTACTGAAGTTTTAACAGAGGAAACATCCGAAATAACAACATTTTGATCATATGTAAACGAATCTAATTCATGCAGTAACTGAATGGTTTGTGTTATCGGTGTTGCCAAAAATATATAATCAGATCTTTTAGACGCATCCTGGATATTAGAAGCTATTTCATCAATGATTCCATGCATATGTGCATATTTAACGGTTTGATCATTAATATCAAATCCGATAACATGATTGTCTGTTGACTGGGCTAAGCATTTTGCCAATGACCCACCTATTAGCCCAAGTCCAATTACAAATATGGTACGTTTCATTATTATATCTCCTTGCTAGTCTCCTTGTGTAACTTACCTAAAAGAGTTTTAATTTGTTCCATATCATCTTCAGAACCAATCGTTAAGCGAATCGTATTTGGGCAACCTAATCCTTCACCTGATCGCACAATAAATCCGCGTTCTAACAAATACTGGAACGTATCATCTCCACTGATTGGAGTGGAAATCAATAAAAAGTTTGTCTGTGAATCATAATAGTTCCAACCTAACTCATCCAAATAGTGTTGCAGATCCTGTTTTATTTCTTTGTTTTTCTTTATCGAGTTTTGAATAAACTCCTGGTCCTCTAAGGCTATTATTGCAGCCTGCTGAGTCAAAGAAGTCGTGTTAAAAGGACCTCTGACAACATTTAAATTTGAAATGGTATTTTCATTTGAAACCCCATAACCAACGCGTAGTCCCGCTAATCCATATGCTTTCGAAAAAGTACGTAATACAATTAGATTAGGATGCTTTGTTATTAAATTAATAGCTTCAGGATCTAATTCTTGATCAATATACTCATAATATGCCTCATCTAAAACCACCAAAACATGTTTTGGACATCTATTTAGAAAATCATATAACGCATCTTTTGGGATAATTGAGCCAGTTGGATTGTTTGGTGAACAAAGCCAAATAATTTTTGTCTCACTATCGATAGCATGTAACATTGCTTCAAGATCATGATATCCATTAACGGTTGGTATCTCTGTGACTACAGCGCCCTCAACCAATGCATTATGACGATATTGTGGGAATGTTGGTGTGGCCATAATTGTATTAACACCAGGGTACAAATAGGCACGACACAACATTTGGACGATTTCATCTGATCCGCTTCCAAATATAAGTTGGTTATCCATAACATGTAATTTCTTAGCTAATGAAGCTCTAAGATTTGTAGTATAGCCATCTGGATAGACATTAAATGAATGCTTCATGCCCATTAGTTGTTCCTCTACCTTAGAGGAGTAGCCAAATGGGTTTTCATTTGAAGCTAATTTCACTATATGTGACAAGTTGTATTCCTTTTTAACATCTTCAATTTGTTTTCCTGGTTGATATTGTGATAACTGATTTAATATTAGCTTCCCATTCATCCTATTTACTCACCCTTCTCGTATTAAATATGGCCGTTTTCTTCTGTGTGAACCAAGTATTAACTATTTAGTAACTCGTCTGTGAATGATGATAAATATAAGTTCAAATCATCTTCACTTACTTCTTCTATCACTGGTACTCCAACATCTTTTAATAGGACCATTTGAAGTTTACCACTAACAGCTTTCTTATCTGATTTCATTCTATTCAACAAATTATTTGTATTTATACTGCCTAGTTGCAAAGGGTAATTATTATTCTGTAGCCATTCAAGAAGTTCTTGATCAGGCAGTTTTATAAAATATTTCTGTTCGCTTACTCTCATAGCAAACAACATACCAATAGCCACTGCTTCTCCATGTGTAATGGAACCATACCCAAGTTCACTCTCAATCGCATGACCTAGCGTGTGTCCAAGGTTTAGGTATTTGCGTGTATTCGCCTCTCGTTCATCCTGTTCTACAATAGTGGCCTTTATAGCGATCCCTTGGCGTATGTGTGTAGTCAATTGTTCATTTGTTAGTGAAGTAAGGGAAGTATCCATTATTGACTTAAAAAAGCTCTCATCTGCAATTAATGCTTCTTTTATTAATTCAGCATAACCTGATCGAACCTCTTTCTCACTTACTGTTTCTAGTACTTGCACATCATAGACGACTGCTACAGGCGGATAAAAATTACCTATTAAGTTCTTACCAAGTTCATGATTGATCGCGACTTTTCCTCCGACACTACTATCATGCGCAAGTATAGTTGTGGGCATTTGAATATAATCAATTCCTCGCATATACGTTGCCGCTACAAAACCAGCTAAATCACCAACAACTCCTCCACCAAGAGCAATAATAAGTGATTCTCTATCTAAGCCATATTGTATTGCTTCTGTATGCACCTGATAATATGTTTGAATCCCTTTTGAGCGTTCTGTAGCAGGTATGATTGTTGTATACACACGTTCAGATGGTAAGCTCTCTTTAACATCCTCCAAATATAAAGGTGCAACGTTTTCATCAGTTATTATAAGAATGGAAGAATACGTTTTTGCTAGGAGTTCATTTACATTAAAGCGTATATTTTCCCTAATATAAATATGATAAGAGTGTGAGCTTGATTTTATGAATAGATCATTCACTAAAAGCACCTGATTTCTTCACGATAATCATCAATGGCTTTTTTTAGCTTAGAGAACTGATCATTTGGAAACTGTTCTGTTATAGCTTTAGCTAGCTCAAATGCAACAATATGTTCCATAACTACAGATGCTGCTGGTACAGCACAAGAATCCGAGCGTTCAATACTTGCGTTAAATGGTTCTTTCGTTTCAATATCCACACTTTGAAGTGGTTTATATAGTGTTGGGATTGGTTTCATAACACCTTTGACAACAAGTGGCATTCCAGTAGTCATACCACCTTCAAAACCACCTAAACGATTTGTTTTTCGGTAATAGCCATTTTCTTCATCCCAGGCAATTTCATCATGTACTTGACTGCCGTTCTTCCGAGCTGCTTCAAAACCTAACCCAAACTCTACACCTTTAAACGCATTAATACTCATGACACTTCCAGCAACTCTTCCATCAAGCTTTCGGTCATAATGAACATAAGATCCAATACCAGCTGGCATACCTTCTACATAAACCTCTACTACTCCACCAATCGAATCCCCATCTTTTTTTGCAACGTCAATCGCATCCATCATTTCTTTTTCCACCTTGGAATCTAAGGTTCTCACAGGTGATTGTTCAGATATACTTTTTCGTTCATCGATAGAAAGTGATGGGTTTTCATTTGCTCTAATTCCAGCGATCTCTTTTACATACCCGGAAATCTCTATACCTAAATGTTTTAAAAGAGTTTTTGCTACTGCTCCGGCAGCTACACGTGCTGCTGTTTCCCGTGCTGAGGAACGTTCCAATACATTCCGCATATCCCGGTGACCATATTTTAAAGATCCGTTTAAATCTGCGTGCCCAGGTCGAGGGCGTGAAATGGTTCGTCGTATTTTTATGTCTTCTTGTATAGGATCTTCTCCCATAATATCGGTCCAATGTTTAAAATCATCATTATGTATCACTAAAGAAATGGGGGATCCCAAGGTATAACCGTGCCGAACACCACTTGTTATATCTACAAGATCTTTTTCAATCTGCATTCGTTTACCTCGCCCATGTCCTTTTTGTCTACGAAGTAAAGATTCGTTAATATCTTCTTTAAGTAATGGCATATGTGAAGGTATTCCTTCAATTATTGTTGTTAATTGTTTACCATGTGATTCACCTGCAGTTAGGTAGCGCATCCCTAATTCCTCCTTCTAAGATTTTCATATTACTATATCATATCTGCTTTTAATTTTGGTGATATTATCTCAAAATTTAAATAGAAAAGATAATAGTTAATTATAAATCTGTTTGACTAAATATGCAAAATGATAAAAGACATTAAATAAATAACTCTTGCCAAGAGACAAGAGCCGTGTAACAAATAAGCCATTTTATATTTTTTGATAAAAAAAAGTATCTAACAATCTAAAGTTAAATCTGTTTGGTGTGAAAATTTGTTCTGTACTACCAACAAACAATATACCATTTTGGTTGAGTACATTACTAAAATGCTGATAAATAGAGTTCTTTGCATGGTCAGTAAAATATATTAATACATTTCTACATATGATTAAATCGACTTTTTTCGGATAATTATCACTTAACAAATTATGTCTTTTAAAAAGTACTAGTTCTTTAATCTTATTATCTAAATGATACAAGCCTTGATCTTTTTTAAAATATTTTTCCCTCATCGTAACTGGCAAGTCTTTTAATGCCTGTTCTTTATATACCCCTTGCCTAGCTTGCACCAACACATTTTCATCAATATCTGTTGCGAGGATCTTAAAATTTTTATGGGGATAATGCTCTTTCATAAGTAATGCAATACTATAAGGTTCTTCTCCTGTAGAGCAAGCTGCACTCCAAATTGTTACCTGTTCTTTGCTGTTCATCAAATAAGGTAATATACTAGATTCCAAAACATGCCATCTTTTAGGGTTACGATAGAATTCGGATACATTAATGGTAATCCGATCAACAAATTCCTTTAACAGATCAGTATGGTTCTCTAAGGCCCTAAAATAATCATCAAACGTAAGAAAGCCACGTTTATTTCTTAACGATGTTAATCTTCGTTTCATTTGTACTTCTTTGTATAATGTTAAGTCAATTCCTAACTTTCCATTTATTCTGGATATAAATGTACTATATTCTTCTGACATGGTATTGACCTCTTTCATCGAACATTAGTAAAGAAAACCTCCGTATCATAACGGAGGTAAATTAATTAGTAAATCCATGAACTATCTTGTTTATCATATGAAAGTACATCATCACTATTAAAGAATAAGTTGATTTCTCTTTCGGCGCTTTCTAATGAATCCGAACCATGAATTATGTTTTTACCAACAGTTACTCCAAAATCACCACGGATTGTTCCTGTTGCCGCTTCCTGAGGATTTGTTGCTCCCATCATATCGCGAGCTGTTTTGATTACTTCTTCACCTTCCCAAACCATAGCAAATACAGGACCTGAAGTAATGAAATCAACTAATTCACCAAAGAATGGTCGCTCTTTATGTTCACCATAGTGTGTTTTTGCCAATTCATCCGAAATGTACATTAACTTTGCTCCTGCTAACTTAAAGCCTTTCTTTTCAAAACGGCTTACAATATCGCCAACTAAATTGCGTTGTACACCATCAGGTTTTACCATTAAAAATGTCTTTTCCATATTTTACACCTCTTATTATGTATATTTCTTCACCCATGGAAGAAATTGCACTTACATGCAACCGTTAAAATTCTATCAAACTTTCCGAAAAATAACAATACAGTTATGAACGTCTATTACCTATAAATTTCGCAATATCCTGTAAGGTATGTTTTGCTTTACTATCTGGTAGAGGTTCTAATGCCTTTAAAGCCTTTTTTAAGTATAAATTACTAACGTGATAAGAATTCTTAATTGCATCTGTTTTTTTCAACATTTCTATTAGCGTATTCATATCGTTATGGTTTACTTTTTCTGGATTGGTAAACGTTTCTTTCACGAAAGAATTAAAAGATTCATTTTGCATAGCAAATAAAACAGGAAGTGTCACATTCCCTTGAAGCAGATCATTTCCTGATGGTTTACCCAATTCTTTTACAGTTGATGTAAAATCAAGAATGTCATCGATAATTTGGTAAGACATACCAATATAGTAGCCATACTGGTACAGCCGATTTGCTTGATTTTCAGGAAGCTCTGCAGTAATTGCTCCTAACTTACAGCTTGTTGCAATTAACAATGCTGTTTTACGTTTTATTCTACGTAAGTAATTACGTAAATTTTGATCCCAATTATACTTGTCTTTTATTTGCTCAATTTCCCCAACAACAAGTTCTACCATAGCCTTAGACAAAACGCGATGAGTATTTGGAATTTTTATAGAAGCAATATGTTCCAATGCGCTAGCAAATATATAATCACCTGTGTACATTGCCACCCGATTATCATAAATATGCTTAACAGTTGGCTTACCTCTACGTAAGTCGGCATCATCAATTACGTCATCATGCACTAGCGATGCCATATGAATTAATTCAAGGGAAACAGCAACTGTTTTAATTCGCTCCAGATCATAATTACCTAATTGTCCTGTCAACAAGACAAAAACAGGGCGTATTCGTTTTCCCCCTGCTCGTAATAATTGTGTTGATGCTTCTCGCAATACAGGATGTTCTGCTTGTATGACTTTATTTAAGGCTTCTTCAATCTGGTCTAGGTCTTTTTTTAAATATCCATATGTTTTAGCTAATTTCATTCGTGTCACCTTTAACTTTTAAGTTCCTGTATTATTGTTCTACTTTGCTTTGTTCTTTCATACCCATATGCATAGCAGCAACTCCACCAGTATAACCTTTCACTTCAACACGTGAAAAACCAGCATCCAAGAACATTTGCTTTAATTCTTTTTTATCTGGAAAGTCTTTTGCTGATTCATGTAACCATGCATATTCTTTATAACTTTTAGCAAACAACCTACCGATTAACGGCATAATAAAACGGAAATAAAAATAATATAACTGGCGAAAAACGGCTAAAGTCGGTTGTGATGTTTCTAAACAAATTACTCTTCCGTCAGACTTTACAACTCGTCGCATCTCTTTTAGCACCGTCATATAGTCTGGAACATTTCGTAGTCCAAATCCTATCGTTACATAATCAAACTCGTTATCTTTAAATGGTAACTCCATAGCATTTCCATGAATAAAGGATAACTGATCATATTTTAGTTCATTATTTTTTTCTTTTGCTATCGATAACATATTTTGACTAAAGTCCAACCCGATTACTTTTCCTTCTGAGCCTGTAGCTTCAGCCATTGCTATTGACCAATCTCCTGTACCACAACACACATCAAGAGCAGTAGAGCCCTTATTAACTTTCATTCGTTTCATCACATCTTTTCGCCATGCTTTATGACGCTGAAATGAAATGATTGAATTCATCGAATCATATTTATTATAAATTTTTTCAAAGACATGATGAACACGTTCTTCCTTAGATTGTTCCTGCATCGTTACCCTTCTTCCACAGCTGAAGTCTCTTTTGTTAAAATATCCTTTACTAAAGGTGTAGTAAATATAGTAAAAGATGACCTAGATAAAGTTCCGTTTGAAAAGTAGTTTTTCATATCTACTATTTTTTCCTGAATAATTGTTTCCACTTTAAATAACAAGGAATTGTAATTTTCTTTTGGGGCTTCATGTAGCCAATCCTCAAATAGCGGTGAGAAACCAACTGCCCTAACCTGGTTTTTTTCCTGGATTAATTTATTAACGAACAACCATTCTTCAGATATATTTTTCATCTTAGCTTGCTGAAGGAAATCAGCAACGTACAAGACTAACGTACTTTCTACCTTTTTTACATTTCTAAAGAATTCATGTATTGATTGAGGTTCACGATAATAAATTTTCATTTTATATTCATTAATTTCCTTGATTGCACTTGCTAGTATCTCAATCATTCTAAAATCTTCAATTTCTGAAAGAAGAAAGTAATATAGTCCACTATAATAATCGCCAGCCAAGACGGTTAACTGTTTTGGTTTTTTTCCGTCAGAACCATTTGTATTTGATACCAAATCATGTGTATCTAAAGCTATTTGTACTAACATTGTAGTTATAATATACTGCTTTTTTTTAATGTCTGGCAAATTAGTGTTATTAATAATCGCGGTTAATATAAGTAGCTTTTCTTCATCAATTTTGGGCTTTTTAATATATTTATCTAAGTATGTATGCTGCAGTTTTTCTTCAATCATTTGTTTCATATCATTTATGTCCATACTTGAGGTCTGCACATCCATCACCTAAGCCCTTTCATCTCTTTCTAAATTATATAGATATTATAGCATATTTTATGTATGATCCATAACAAAGAAATCCCGTTTCAAAGAGATAAATAGATGACAATAGCTAGATCATCAATCGTTGGTAATTTCACCATGACTCGTTTGAATAATTGATTTGCCTCTAACCTTAACAGCAGAAGTATGTTCTGTGAATTGTGCAATCATAACTTCATTTTTATCTAATTTTTCAGAGTGATGGAAGCGTGTATCAGTTCCTCTAGTTAACCCAATAACATTAACACCATCTTCTAGAGCCTTTATAACAAAAAAATCATTTTTACCATTTATATTTTCCATAATAACTCTCCTCAACTAATTTTAAGTGTATTGAAACAACCTCTTCTATTATTATAAAGGAAATAGAAAAAGGGCACGTATAAAACGCACCCTTTCTGCCCTATGTAGAAATTACTTAACGCTATCTTTTAGGGCTTTACCTGGTTTAAAAGCAGGAACTTTACTTGCAGGAATTTCAATTTCTTCCCCAGTTTGTGGATTGCGACCTTTACGTGCAGAACGCTCACGTACTTCAAAGTTACCGAATCCGATTAACTGTACTTTTTCACCTTTTTTAAGTGAATCCATGACAGATTCAAAAACTGCATCAACAGCTTTTGTAGCATCCTTCTTAGATAGTTCACCTTTTTCAGCAACTGCGTTTACTAAGTCTGTTTTGTTCATGACATTCACCTCCTCCCAAAAAGTTTCAATCGACATTGGAACAAATAATAACTCTATCATCATTTGTTCACCAAATTGCCTATTTTTATACTAGCATGCCAACCTTTCTTTGGTTGACAAGGCTTATATTAACTGAGTTCACTACAAAATTCAACAATAATTTCCTATTTTCTCGGTTTTTATTAGATTTTTAGCTAAAATTTACCATTTAGTATTAAAAAATTACATTAAATGGAATTTCCTTCAACTGCACTCTCCCCCCTTGGCATAGCTGCATTTATTTCATTTCTAATGATATATATACGACATATATACTAAATACCCTTCTAACTTCTTAAAATAACTACAATTTAAAAATAACTAACAATAATAGCTCCATATTTTTTAACAATAAAAAAAGCAGCTATAATCAGCTGCTATAAAATGATGGCTATTAAGCCCCCAGATCCTTCATTAATGATCCGTTCTAGTGTATCTTTAAGTTTGTACCTGGCATTTTCAGGCATTAGTGAAATTTTGGCTTGAATGCCTTCTCTAACTATAGAGTTTAATGATCTACCGAATATATCTGATTCCCATATCGATAATGGATCTTCTTCAAAATCCTGCATTAAGTATCTCACTAATTCTTCACTCTGTTTTTCAGTTCCAATGATAGGTGCAAATTCAGACTCCACATCTACTTTAATCATGTGTATAGATGGGGCTACAGCTTTAAGTCTAACACCATATCTGGAACCTTGCCTTATGATTTCTGGCTCATCTAAAATCATATCCTCTAACGATGGAGCCGCAATACCATATCCTGTTTGTTTAACCATTTGAATAGCAGTCGAAACGTGATCATACTCTTTCTTTGCATGAGCAAATTCCTGCATTAATTCAAGCAAGTGGTCTTTCCCACGGATTTCTTCACCTACGATTTCTTTCAATATTTGATCATATAAGTAGTCCGGTGCGTGTAAATCAATTTCTGCAACCCCATCTCCCATTTCCATTCCCGCTAGGTTTGCATTGTTAATATAGTCATACTCTGCAAAATCTCCTATAATATGATCCACATCTCTCAGTCTTCTGATATTCTTTACAGTGTCTTGAATAGCTTCTTGATAGTTTTCGCGAAGCCAGTGATCTTCTTTTAAGACCATTACCCAGCTTGGAAGGTTTACATTTACTTCTAGTACTGGGAATTCATAAAGTGATTCTCTTAGGACGTTATAAACATCATGCTCTGTCATGGATTCAATGCTCATTGCTAAGACTGGAATATTATGTTCTTCTGCTAATTCTTGTCTTAGTAATTCTGTTTCCTGACTTGTTGGTCTAACCGAGTTAACCACCATAATAAACGGCTTACCAACTTCTTTTAATTCTTCAATTACTCTGGACTCCGCATCTACATAATCAGAACGAGGAATTTCTCCAATTGTTCCATCAGTAGTAACAACAACACCTATCGTAGAATGTTCCTGAATCACCTTTCTAGTACCAATTTCTGCAGCGTCATGAAATGGAATTGGATCCTCATACCATGGAGTGTTGATCATCCTAGGTCCATTTTCGTCCTCAAATCCCTTAGCACCCTCAACAGCATAACCCACACAATCAACTAATCGCACATTTACATCAAGACCTTCATCTACATGAACCGATACTGCTTGATTAGGTATAAATTTAGGTTCGGTGGTCATAATTGTCTTACCTGCTGCACTTTGGGGTAACTCATCATGCGCTCTAACTCTTTCACTCTCTTCTTCGATATTGGGTAGAACAACCAACTCCATAAATCTTTTAATGAAGGTTGATTTTCCAGTTCGGACAGCACCTACAATACCAAGATAAATATCTCCATTCGTCCGTTTCGAAATATCTTTAAAAATATCAATTCTCTCCAAGCGATCCCCTCCCGATCTCCTCTACCATTTATTAATGAACATACTACGAATAATTGACATTACAAGTCTATGACGTTGTCCTATCAAATTATGACTTAATTGTCTGTAAAAGATTAAAAATCATTATGTTTATGTTTGTGAATGATATCTGTTTGGTCACCTAGTACATGAATCCAGAAAGGATCATAAGGTGAAACATACACACAATCACTTCATTTACTGATCTCGGGAACAAAAAAATCCCTTGAAACAATATATGTTACAAGGGAATTTATATGTTATTTATTTTTTGAAAGTAAAGAAAGTATATAACTTGAAAGTTTTGTACTTTATCTACAGAATCGGCCACGTCCAGCTCCAGCGCCTAGACACTCGAGACATAAGCAGTTCGACTTGGGTAAATTCATCCACACTACGCGATCTGCTTATGCTTGTCGTGTCTTTCAAGGCGCTTCTAGCTTTTGTTCTTGTCTAGGAAATTATAAAATTAGGAGCCTGTGGATAATTTATTTACTGCTTAAGCCACGTCCAGCTCCAGCGCCCAGCGACTAGTGGGCTTCCTGATCCTCCTTACGATAAGTCAACATCGATTCGCTACCGCTCTTCGTGTTTCCTTTATCTCATGCGGATAAGTCCAGCCCATACGTCGCTAAACGGGCGCTTGCGCTTTTGTTCTATCAGAACTTCTATGAGGAAGGGCCTAAATTAATTGTATAAAAGTCAAATCTTATTATTCTCCATTAAATACTGGTTCCCCATTTTTTACTGTATACGGCATAGAATATGCTGGAGCGAAAGGGGTGTGGTCCGTAAGTATATAACGGATATCATCACCTTCTTTATAATTATGGTCATACTTTTGTAATGCGTTGTATAAATCAACACGGTAATCGACAAATAACTCTCCATCTGTATTCATAACTATAGGCAGATTCTCTTTTGAGTAGGGGCTTACAACATATTCGGCTTCTATCCCTAAAGCTTCATAATCAATAGTATAAACACCCTCTGCCATCTCTTCACCAAATGGAGGATATATATGTTTATTACGGTAAATTTCAAGTTTAACATTTACAGAACGAATGGATTCTGTGACACGTAAGTCTATTAATTTTACACGTGGGTCATCTTCAGGTGTCAGCAATGTATATTGGTAAATACCACCATTCTCATAGGCATTACCAGGAATATCAGAAATAAGATTTTGATTCTTCAATGCTGTAAAATCAACTAAATATTTTTGAAAAATAGGTGTATCACTATCTTTCGTTTTAATTGGAACTAATCCTTGAGCTTCTTCTTTATACGTATTTACAGCCTGCTGTATACGTTCTAATTGATCTTCATTTGGTGTTTGGTTCTTTGACAGTTCATTATTTGGATATAAACAACCACTTAATATGAAAACAAGCAATAACGCGCTAAGAGCACGGATATATGTAAGCTTCATAAAACAATACCCCCCTATCCAACTATCCTGTTGGTCCACTAAACACAATATATAATATAATAAGACCACCAAATAATAATGAAATATATGCTAATACTGAAATAATCCCTGCAAACCAACCTTTTAACTTATATCTGCTAAGTAAAATAAGGCCGATAGAAAGAATCAAAAGCGCCATTCCAGCAAAGGAAATATACATATTTAACATCGATTGTGACATGTATTTCACTCCTATTTTAAAACGTGTAACCTATATCGCACACAGTATTATAACATATGGCTTGTCGCCTCTAGTAGTATAAATCCAATTCGTACATAAAATTGTCACCTACACTAGCTATCCTAACCAAGAACAAAAGTTAGAAGCGCCCTTACAGGCTAAGTTCTCCACGTCCTTGAAAAGTTTCGCTATTTCTGTGTGCGATGTTTTGCTGTCGAAGCATTCCTTGTCCTGTACGTCGAAACTGAACGTAGCTAACGCAGTTAATAAATTTTCCACAGCCTCCAAAATTTATAGTACGCTAGACAATAAAATATCCGAGATGAAGGGGGCAATCTTCATCTCGGTTTGACTAAATAACACCCAATGCAACTCTATCCATGAATGCTTGTGCGATTTATTTTATGCGAGCAAACGCATCAGTGCATCCTCACTTGCCCAGTTTCGATTATTTTTTAAAAATTTGATTAAGTGATTGCATATCCATTGGCATATTTTTGTTTGTAATAGACTTAACAATTTTGTCTTCTTTTTCCTTTGAAATTGGTCTGTTAGCTACTTTAGCTAAATGCCTTACAAGTTTTCTAACTGTTTTTTCATCTGAAAAATCAGCATGTTTTACGGAATTTGCAACTTTATACACTTCATCGGGGTCGATGTTTGCATTTTTTTGTAAATTGTCAAAAAGGTTTTTCTGAAAATTACTCACATGCTCGCCTCCTTGCTATGTTAATTCAACATATTATATGCAAGGAGAGCAATTCCGTGTTATTGAGAATACATAGAGCTTAACAATCTTGCCAAGTCATCCATTTCCTCACGTTTGTTGCGATTCATCAACTGTTCCACTACTTGTTTTGGTTCTTTGTCATTAAATAAAATTTCATATATTCCCAAAGTTATCGGCATTTCAATATTTTGCTTTTTGGCGAATTGATATGCTGCTTTTGTTGTTCTAACCCCTTCAACTACCATTCCCATTTGATCTAAAACATCATCTAACTTGTTTCCTTTACCTAATAGGTTGCCTGCACGCCAGTTTCGACTATGGACACTCGTACACGTTACTATTAAGTCGCCTACCCCTGGTAAACCAAGGAAAGTTAACGGATTTGCACCTAAGGATGTTCCAAGACGAGCAATTTCAGCTAAGCCTCTAGTTATTAAAGCGGCTTTTGCATTATCTCCATAACCTAAACCATCAGAGATACCGGCACCTAAAGCAATAATATTTTTTAATGCCCCCCCTAGTTCAATGCCAATTATATCTGTACTGGTGTACACTCGAAATGCTTTATTAATAAATAAATCTTGAGCTAATTGAGCATTTCTTTCATTCATCGAGGAAACAGTTACAGTTGTTGGCTGACGCTGTGCAACCTCTTCAGCATGACTTGGGCCAGATAATACTACAATATCCTTATCCTTATAGCCATTCATCTCTTCACTAATCATTTGTGAAACACGCTTTAGTGACTCCGGTTCAATTCCTTTTGATGCATGAATTATCGTAACATTTTGTTCCAGAACAGCATCTAAATTTTTACAAACTTCTCTTATTGCCTTTGTTGGTACAACTAAAACAATAACAGTTACTTGTTGAAGGGCATCTTTTAAATTATGATACGCCCGTATTTCTTTAGGGATCATAACATTTAAATATTTTTCATTTTTATGTGTAGAATTAATTATTTCTGCCTGTTCTTGACGATGTGTCCATAAAGAAACATCATGACCGTTGTCTGCTAAAACTAAACTTAAAGCTGTTCCCCAACTTCCAGCACCTAACACTGCTACTTTAGTCATTTTATCTCTCCCTTTACTGTCTACGTCTTGCAAATATTTTAATAGGAGTCCCTACAAATCCAAATGCTTCTCTAATCTTATTTTCTAAAAAACGTTCATAGGAAAAATGCATTAAGTCTGGCTCATTAACAAACACTACAAAACTTGGTGGTTTTACCGCTACTTGTGTTGCATAAAGTACTTTTAATCTTCTTCCTTTAACGGTTGGTGTAGGATTCATTGCTATTGCATCCATCACAACATCATTTAAAACATTTGTTTGAATACGCTTAGCGTGATTTTCGCTTGCAACTTTAATAGCTGGAATTAATGTGTGTAACCGTTTTTTAGTTGTTGCAGATAAAAATACAATTGGTGCATAGTCCAAATATTGAAAATGACTTCGAACTTTTGTTTCAAATTCTTTCATTGATTTTTCATTTGATTCAACCGTGTCCCACTTATTTACGACAATTACGATTGCTCGGCCAGCTTCATGTGCATAACCTGCAATCTTTTTATCCTGTTCTCTTATACCCGTTTCCGCATCAATTAACACTAAGACCACGTCTGAACGTTCAATAGCTTTTAATGCTCTAAGTACACTATATTTTTCAGTCGCTTCATATACTTTTCCTCGTTTTCGCATGCCTGCAGTATCAATGATCACAAAGTCCTGATCATCTTTATGTAAGTGTGTATCAACAGCGTCTCTAGTTGTTCCCTCAATTTCACTTACAATTACTCGATCTTCATTTAGCATTGCATTAACTAAAGATGACTTTCCTACATTGGGTCTTCCGATTAAACTAAAATAAATAGTATCTTCGTTTACATCTTCTGCTTCTCTCGTTGGAAAGTTTTTAACAACCTCATCCAGCATATCACCTAACCCTAAACCATGAGCACCGGAAATAGGAAATGGCTCACCAAAACCTAATGAATAGTACTCATAGATCTCTTGACGCATCTCAGGATTATCTATTTTATTTACTGCTACAACGACAGGTTTATTTGATTTATACAATAACTTAGCAACTTCTTCATCGGCTGCAGTTATCCCTTCCCGGCCATTCAATAGAAAAATAATTACATCGGCCTCATCTATGGCTATTTCCGCTTGTTGACGCATCTGTACTAACAGGGGCTCATCACCTATTTCAATACCTCCAGTATCAATCAGGTTAAAGGTTGATGTAAGCCATTCAGCTTGTGCGTATATACGGTCTCTGGTAACACCTGGAATATCCTCTACAATAGATATTCTTTCACCAACTAATCTATTAAAAATAGTTGACTTTCCTACATTTGGTCTCCCTACAATTGCTACAACAGATTTCCTCATGAAAGGAACATCCTTTCTTATCTCTCTAAATTTCATTACATACTGATTATAAACAACTTTATTAACTCTAGCAAAAGTAATTCATAATAACAATATAATTAATGTTTTACGATTATAAATAATTCTTTACTAAGAGCATGTGCAATCCCATCTGTAATTGCTTCAAGATTTGCTGCTACATCCTCAAGTTCTTTGTGATCATTACAAATAAAAATAGGAGCACCACCGGCAACACTATCTTCATTTGTAGTTATCACAGCCAAAATTGCCTTTTCAATTTTCACGTGCTATTTTTCCTCCTTATTATGCGTTTTAGATTTTGAAGGCATGTGTATAGCATTCTCTAAAATGGGTACTGCGCCAATTATTTCAATCGCTTTGTTGACTTCTCTTACCTGTGGTAAAACAAATACTCCTATACGCCCATCATCTAGGTCACGCTTTATTAAGGGTGTTAACGCCGGTGTTCCTGAATCACGAAATACGCCTAGGGAAATGGACACATCATGAAGAATTGCTTGTCTTTGCCCTAAGTTTGCTATCGTGTTTACCACATTCATGTTCGTAGGGGTTAAAACAAATCCCATTCCATATTTTAATATTTCTTCCTGTCTTTCCTTTAACCCAATGTTCATAATATAGATATTATCTACATAAAGACCAGCACCTTCAAAATGAAGATCATGATGCTTAATATCAACTATGTCTTTTAACGTATTGCCACTCATGAAAAACCGAGCAAGTACTAAGCTTAATAACACCCCTACGAACGCATACCAAATATTCCATATAATAAAAAATAACGTCCCAACAAAGGCTGTTAGAATAACCAGGTAATTTCGTGCTTCAAAGGATATTGCAACCCCTTCTATATATGTATTACCCCTTGGGACTAATTCAAAAGCATCCACTTCTGTAAGTGTATTCCGCTCCATATTACGTACTTCTCTAAATTGGGTAGCTGCTAATGTTAAAAATGTAACTGCTGTGAATTCCATTTCCATAATAGCAGGAACGGCAACAGCTCCTAATGATGCAGCAATAAATCCTAGCGATAAATGGATAACTTTCCCGTGCAAGTATGTTGGATATTGTCTATAGTCTGTTCGTAACATCATTACTCGTGCAATCGTTCCAATAATAACCCCAAATAGTATAGGGTACGTATATTCATTCATTTTGCCACCTCAATAATTGTTTAGAAAATAATAGTAATTTCTGCTTAGTTATTTTTATTATTTCCAAACTAACGATAATTAATAAAGTAATTATCGTCATATCAAAAAAAGCCATTTCTCCTATTGTTTCCTGTATGGCATAACTAGATAACAGGAGACTATATATAGTTTCACCACTTGATATTCCTAATATTCCAACTACTATCCTGTTATGGAAACCCTTCACTAAAATTACGATTAGCATCGTGCTTATAACCGGAATTAGTATAATTCTAGGTAGAAACATCCAAACAGGTGTGTGTTGTTCCCATAATAATATTGCTATATATCCGATAGAAATCGTAAATGAAGAAAAAACGTGATAAACCAAATGAGGAAGTTTTGCATGAAAAAGAAGCGCCCCTAGCCAAAGTATAATAAAGGCAATTGAAAGTTGAATGTTTTCAAATGAAGCATATAAGTTAGAACACATTAAAACAGATAAAATCCAGCATGCAAGTACAGTTCTTTTCCGTATTTTTTTCATAAAAAAAGTTGTAATAATCCAAAGTATCCACGCAAACCAGTAAAATAATAAACCGTTAGTCAAAGTCACCACCCATTAGCATTATTGCTGATTATGAGTAATTTTAAACCATCTAAAAACAAAGTGCAGATATTTAGTTCTATAAAGAAAAAAAGATTCTTCCTTTTTTTAGGAAGAATCTTTTTTTCTTTATTTATATTTATTAAGTTTATCGCCAATGAAATCTCCGAGTTGAAAGCTGGATTGGTCATCATCTTTTTCATATTGTTTAAATTCAGCAGCAGCTTCTTCTTGTTCTAACTCTTTAATACTTAATGACATTCTCTCTTTTTGTTCACTTACTTCCAAAACTTTCACCTTAACTTTTTGTCCAACTTCTAGCACTTCTTGTGGTGTGCCAATATGACGATTTGCTATTTCTGATATATGAACGAGTCCTTCAACGCCAGGTAAAACCTCTATAAATGCTCCAAAATTAACTAAACGTTGAACCGTACCTTCTAAAACATCACCACGAGACACTTTTTCCTCTAAATTTGCCCAAGGACCAGGCAGTGTTTTCTTATGAGATAATGATATTCGTTCATTATCACGATCAATAGATAAAATTTCTACTTTAATCTTATCATTTTCAGATACCACATCAGAGGCTTTTTCAACATGTTTATGTGCCAACTGTGAAATATGAACAAGTCCATCAATACCACCAAGATCAACAAACACTCCGAAGTTAGCAATTCGTCTAACTTCTCCCTCTATAACTTGACCTTCTTCTAGTGATTGTAATAGTTGCTGTTTCTTTGAATCAGCTTCCTCCTCCATAACAGCTCGATGTGACAAGATAACACGATTCTGTTCTTTATTAAGATCTACAACTTTCACGGTTAACGTTTGATCTTGATAAGCTGAAAAATCATCTACAAAATACGTTTCAACTAATGACGCTGGTATAAAACCACGCAAGCCCACGTCTACTACAAGACCGCCTTTAACAATCTCTTTTATTTCTGTTTCAAAAACTTCGTTGTTATTATATTTTTCTTCTAGAATTTCCCAGGCTTTGTCAGCTTCGACTGCCTTTTTCGATAGAATAACTTCATCATCTTCTACTTTTTTTACTTTTAATGTAATTTCATCGCCTTCTTTAACAATATCGCCAGGTTGTTCAACATGAAGATTTGATAACTCACTAATTGGAATAATACCTTCTGATTTATATCCAATATCTACTAAGACCTGCTTTTCTTCTATCTTAATTACAGATCCAGTTAGAACGTCCCCAACCTTAAATCCTAGTTGCTCATTATTTATTTCACTCATACAAAAGCCCTCCTTAAAGTACAAAACAACACAATCAAAAAAATACTCTTTTTTATAACTTCTAATAATTCTATTTATTTGTCAAGTAAATCGGGTTTGTTTTGGTAGTTATCTATGATTTGATTTATCTCAGACATAATTCCATCAGCTGCTTCCTGAGGAGAAGCTTTGTTTACACGGTAGTGTTCAAAATCCAAGGGTTTACCATATTTAACTATTAATTTTTTACCTGGCTTATACGGACCTATTATGGCACAGGGAACAATTACTGCGTTCGATCGTAATGCAAAAAAACCAGCTCCAGCTAACGCCTTACCTATTTTACCGGTTTTACTTCTCGTTCCCTCGGGAAATAGTCCTAGTGAATTTCCTTCTTCAAGTATGGAGAGACCTTTACGGAGTGCATTTCGATCTCTCATCCCTCTTTTAACTGGAAATGCATGAATGCCAAGCAGTAATTTCCCAAAAAACTTTTTTTCAAATAACTCTCCTTTTGCCATAAAATAAATATCACGAGGAGATGTAATTCCAACTACTGGTGGATCCAAGTTCGAAATATGATTGGAACAAATGATCACTGGCCCCTTATCAGGTATATTTTCTTTTCCATAAACCTGAATCCGATATAAAGGAAATAATATAATTGCAACTATTGTTCTAGCTATTTTATAAAGACTCATACATTAGCCCCTCACCCATTAGTTACTTTTTCTACTTCACTTAAAATAAGACTGGCAACGTCGTTGATTGACAATGAAGTTGTATCAATTTCAATTGCATCATCAGCTTTTAATAACGGTGCAGCTTCTCTTTTGGTATCAATAAGATCTCTTTGTTCAATTTCTTTTTTTAATTGCTCCAAATTAGATGAGAATCCCTTTTTCAGATTTTCTTCATATCTACGTTTTGCTCGTTCCTCAACAGTAGCAATGAGAAAAACTTTCACTTCAGCATCAGGAATAACATGCGTACCAATATCCCTGCCATCCATAACTACGCCACGTTTTTTTGCTAATTCCTGTTGTCTTTTTACCATTTCTATTCTAATTTCTGGATGTTTTGCAACATGCGAGACATTGTTAGAAACCATTTCTGATCGAATCTCATGTGTGACGTCTTGTTCATCAAGTAAAACACTTTGACCATGTTTTAATTCGATGTCCGTATGTACTAATAGGTCAATTAATGTTGTTTCATCATCTAGCTTAACTTTTTGTTCCAACGCTTTAAAGGTTATAGCACGATACATAGCACCTGTATCAATATAAATATATGAAAGTTCTTGTGCTACGATTTTTGCAACAGTACTTTTTCCTGCTGCAGCTGGACCGTCGATTGCAATAGCTATAGCATCATTACTCATAGATGTTATTCATTCCTCTCATATTTCCATTGTACTAAAAACGTAGCTTGTAATAAATCATTTATACAAACTTTGTTTTTCATGATTTTCCTTACGTGTAAAAAACTTGGCAATTGCCAAGTTTACTATTAAAACTATATTATTATAATAACATACCCATAAAAATAGAGTCTATTTTGTTTTGGCTATTTTCGTAAAGTTTGTTGCTTTTGTCCCAATAGATATAAACTGCGACGTAACTTTAGGCTTATTTCTAAGAACGCGTGCTATTGCCGCCGTCTGGGATC
>NZ_JBHTKJ010000024.1:0-69660 GCF_042675965.1 Virgibacillus byunsanensis
ATGCTGTTGTGATTGAAGATTTAGATATGAAAGGGATGTCGCAAGCTCTAAAGTTTGGTAAAAGTGTTGCTGATAATGGTTGGGGAATGTTCACTTCTTTCTTACAATACAAACTAAAAGAACAAGGGAAACAACTTATCAAAATTGACAAATGGTTCCCATCCACCAAAACTTGTTCTAATTGTGGTTCAGTAAAAGAAGTCAAATTATCTGAACGTACCTACCAATGTGCTTGCGGTCTAAGTCTCAATAGAGATTACAATTCGGCACTCAATATCAAAAAAGAAGGCATTCGCTTATTAGCAAGCGCCTAATAAAAATATAAACTTTTGGAACAAGAGGGTTAGCTTGGTCAATTTCGTCTGCTACCAAAAGTGACGATTACCCAAGAAGCCCCCACTTCAAGCAACCCGTAAGGGTGGTAAGTGGTGGGAGTAGTTCACAAAACGTGTTATCCACTTGGATAAGACGCTTAACACTAAATCACATAATAAAATACGGTAAAGAAATGAAATGTTGAACCGGCAATAACAAATAGATGCCAGACTGTATGATGGTACGTAAATGGACGAAACATATAGAAAATGGCTCCGACGGTATACAAGATTCCTCCGATCATAAGTAGCATGATGCCATTACCATGCATAATACGTGTTAGAGGATCCCAGATAATGATAATTAACCATCCCATTAAGAAGTAAAAAAGCGTTGACAGGATCAGGAACTTTTTTACGAAAAATATCTTGAATATTACTCCTATTAGTGCAATGCCCCAAACAACACCAAATAAAATCCAACCTAGTTCACCTCGTATATGTACGAGTAAAAAAGGTGTATAAGTACCTGCATTGAACTACCCGCCACTTACCGACCTTGCGGCCTGATTGAAGTGGGGATTCCTAAGAACACCAGCGTAACCGCTAGTTATTGATTAGTCTACCCCCGTAGTCCCTACGGTTAGAAGCCTTATAGCCTCATTTTTAAGATTTAATCCTGCGTTAATATCGCGGTCGTGGAATGTTTTGCACGAAGGACATTCCCATTCTCTTAACCCTCGATCTTTAACGTCTTTATTTTTGTAGCCACAACACGAACATAGTTGAGAACTCGGAAAGGTTTTACCTACTTCTACTACTGACTTACCATACCACTCAGCTTTGTATTTCAACATCGTCTTGAATCGATACAAGGAAACGTCAGCGATCGCTTTAGCACTCCTCTTATTTTTCATCATGTTGGATACTTGCAGACTCTCTATTCCGATTACATCGTGGTTTTTGATGATATCCGTAGAGGTCTTATGTAAGAAATCAGTACGCTTTTTTTCGATTTTCTCATGAATTCTGGCAACCTTTGTTTTTTGTTTATACCAGTTGCTTGAACCAATGACACGTCTTGAAAGGATTTGTTGGGCTTTTATAAGCTTTTCTTCTAAGGACTTGAAATAGCGGTCATTTTTGTATTTCTTGCCATCTGAAAGGATAGCGAAGTCCTTTAATCCTACATCAACACCTGTACTAGAGTTTGTTTTAGTTAATTCGCTTACTTCTGTTTCTGCAACAATAGATGCAAAATACTTTCCGCTTGGATTACGCCTAATCGTCGCATTGATAATACGACCATCTATTTCACGACTTTTGGCATAACGAACGAGCCCGAGCTTTGGTAGCTTGATATGCTTTTCTAAAACATCCATATTGCCGTTCGTTTGTTTTGTACTATAAGACTGCACGTTATTCTTTTTACTTTTAAAGCGAGGTGCTTTAGTTTGTTTTTTATAATAGCGTTGATACCCGTCGGCTAAGTTTCCAACTGACTTTTGTAGTGAAATACTGTCTACCTCTTTTTAGAAAACTTGGCTTTCGCCATTATGGCTTGGCGATAAGCCAAGTTTTCTAATGAATGTATGAATTTTCATTTTCGATTCCTTCTTTATTTCGTAAGTATTTTAATCATAAGACGAATTAAATATGTATGACTTACGCTTATTTTTATTTTAATTCGTCTAAAGGTTAGACAATTCAATGTCTGCTTCATATTATATATAGGGATTTACTTTATAATGTTACTTTTGAACCTAAGCGTTTAACATGTTAAAAGGTTGTTCCGAAGATAAGGTTTTTCTAATTAATATAAGACTTCCTATCTGAAAATATTTTGGAATTTCTATCGTGTAAAAGATGTTTCCTATTATTAAGTATGGTAAACTATTTATGTGGAAACGAATGTTTATTCCTTTTCCAAAGATATACCCCATAAGTATAAAGTGATGTTTACTATTCAAAAAGGGGCGTTTACGAATGAGTATGATACAAGATAAGCAATTGACAGATATTGTAGTAGAAGATTTAATGATTTCTTCTGAAAAGGTAGCACATGTGCAACTAAATAATCCATTAGAACATGCCTTATTGGTTCTAGTGAAATCAGGCTATTCAGCTGTTCCGGTATTAGATTCAACATATAAATTAGTAGGTACAATTGGAAAGACGCTAATTCTAAATCAAATTTTAGGTCTTGAACGTTTTGAGATGGAAAAGCTATCAGACATGCGTGTTCATGAAGTGATGCATACAGATATACCTTCTATTGCTAAAGAAGATTCGTTTATGGATGGGTTGAAGGCTATTATTAATTATCCATTTGTTTGTGTAGCAGATGAAGAAGGATACTTTGATGGCATCTTAACTAGACGGGCTATCTTAAAGCATATACAACGGGACTTGTATACGACTAAACAATAAGCATTGAGTTTCTTGATAATTTACACCCTTGCCAGTTTATAATGGACTTGGGTGTTTTTTATGGATTAAAATACTGCAAAAAGCAGGGATTACATATGGAAGATTTTATAAAAGAAAAAAAAATGAAACGACCTCTAGTTTTGGTTGCTGTAATGTTAGGTATGTTTCTTGCTGCTATTGAAGCAACAATTGTTGCTACTGCTATGCCAAGTATTGTTGCGGACCTGGGCGGTTTTTCCCTTTATAGCTGGGTGTTTTCAGCCTATTTATTAACGAACGCAGCCACTGTATTAATATTTGGTAAACTATCAGATATATTTGGCAGAAAACCTATATTCGTTATTGGTGTCACGATCTTTTTAACAGGTTCAACCCTTAGTGGTTTTAGTACTTCTATGGTTATGCTTATTATATCAAGATTTATCCAAGGTATAGGTGCAGGCGCTTTAATGCCCATTGCGACAACCATTGTTGGTGACATTTATAATAAAGAGGAACGTGCGAAAATTCAAGGTTATCTAGCTAGTGTATGGGGGATTTCAGCTGTCTCTGGCCCGCTTCTTGGTGGTTTTTTTGTAGATATATTAAACTGGCGTTATGTGTTTTGGATGAATATTCCCTTAGGTATTTTGGCAATGTTAGGTATTATTTTCTTCTTAAGGGAAGATATCAAAAAGAAGAGAAGTTCCATTGATTATGCAGGAGCGATATGGATCGTTGTTTCTGTGTTTTCCCTGATGTTTATTTTAGTTGAGGGCGGCGTAAGCATTGCTTGGAATTCCTTCGTTATGGTTGGTTTGATCGGTACAACCATCATTGGATTAGTATTATTTTTTTATCAGGAAAGAAGAGCATCTGTACCAATGATGCCGTTTGACATTTGGAAAATACGTATCATTACTGTTGCTAATTTGACATCACTTACAACAGGTATGATTTTAATTGGTGTCTCGAGTTATTTACCAGCTTTCGTGCAAGGAGTCATGGGGTATTCAGCTACAATTGCAGGATTCACCTTAACAACAATGTCAATTGGATGGCCAATAGCTGCCACAGTAGCTGGCAAGTTATTATTAGTCATTGGATACCGGAATACTTCTTTATTAGGCGGGGTTTCCTTAATTATTGGAGGTATATTGTTTTTCCTCTTAACTCCTGAAAAAGGTCCCATATGGGCAGGGACTGGATCTTTCTTTATTGGTGTTGGGATGGGTCTCACTAATACTTCCTTTATTGTTGGAATTCAAAGTACAGTAGGCTTTGAAACACGTGGGGTAGCTACCGCTGCCAATATGTTTATGCGTTCATTAGGAAGTGCGCTTGGTGTGGCATTACTTGGGGGATTATTAAACGGCAAAATTAATACATTCATAGAAAATGAAGGATTAGCGGATCGTATTTCCGTTGACTCAGCTAACAAATTATTAGACCCTCACCAAAACGCATCATTGACTGAACAAGCTAAATTAGTGTTGCAAGAAGGGTTAACTTCAGGACTGCATCTTGTTTACACTGGTATTCTGGTATTAGCTTTGATTAGTTTTATACTTATAAATTTTATGCCAAAAAAGGAAAATGAGTAGTTGTTTCTTGCGAGGTAAATCATGGTCTGCTAAAGTAAAATAAATAGATGTTGTAGGAGGAAGTAGAAGTGAAAATGATGGATGCAAATGAAATTATCAGCTTTATTTCAAACAGTAAAAAAAGTACTCCCGTAAAAGTTTATGTAAAAGGGGAGCAGCTTGATCAAGTAACATTCGGAGAAACGGTACAAGCATTTGTAGAAAAAACGAGTGGTGTAATCTTCGGCCAATGGAATGATATAAAAGAAGTATTGGATAGTAATTCAGAGACAATTTCAGATTATGTTGTAGAAAATGACCGAAGAAACTCGGCTATTCCATTACTTGACTTAAAAGGTGTAAATGCTCGAATTGAACCAGGAGCTGTTATACGTGATCAAGTCGTAATCGGTGATGGTGCAGTGATTATGATGGGATCTATGATCAACATTGGTGCAGTCGTTGGTGAAGGTACTATGATTGATATGAATGCTGTATTAGGAGGTCGTGCAACGGTTGGGAAGAATTGTCATATTGGTGCAGGTACTGTTTTGGCCGGAGTTATTGAGCCACCATCAGCAAAACCTGTTGTTATAGAAGATGAAGTAGTAATTGGTGCAAATGCTGTTGTTCTTGAAGGAGTGACAGTAGGAAAAGGTGCAATTGTTGCAGCAGGAGCTATAGTAACAAAAGACGTTGCTCCTAATACGTTAGTTGCTGGAACACCTGCAAAGGTTCTTAAAGAGATCGATGAAAGTACAAAATCAAAAACAGAAATTAAGCATGAACTTCGTAAATTAGACGAGTAAGTAGGGGATATGGATGGAACTTTCAGACTTACAAACCATTAGAAGAGAATTGCATCAAATTCCAGAATTGGGTTTTCAGGAAGTGAAAACCCAATTATATTTATTAGAAAAAATTCAACGTATGAAAAAATCACATGTGGAGTTTCAAAAATGGAAAACTGGTTTAATCGTACGAGTGGCAGGAGTGAATGCTTCTAAGACAATAGGATTTCGTTGTGATATCGATGCATTACCTATTAATGAACAAACCAATTATCCATTTCAATCGATCCATGAAGGCAGAATGCATGCTTGCGGACATGATTTTCATATGACGATAGCACTTGGAGCATTACAGGAAATTATTGAAAATCCACTTAACGATCATGTTGTTTTTATTTTTCAACCAGCTGAAGAAGGACCAGGCGGAGCGTTACCAATGCTTCAGTCGGAAGAACTTAACAAATGGAAACCAGATGTCATATTTGCATTGCACATTGCACCGGATTTACCTGTTGGTACTGTATCAAGTAAACCCGGATTACTTTTTGCAAATACAAGTGAACTGTTCATTGATTTTGTAGGTAAAGGTGGACATGCTGCTTATCCTCATTTAACCAAAGATATGTCAGTTGCAGCCAGTAGTTTTGTTGTTGAACTTCAGCAAATTGTTGCTCGGGGACTTGATCCACTAGAATCTGGAGTTATTACAATTGGAAAAATGGAAAGTGGATTTGTACAGAATGCGATCGCTGAAAATGCGCGTTTGGAAGGAACAATTCGAACGATTGATCCAACAACAATTGATACGGTTAAACAAAAAATTGAAATGATGGCTAGAGGTTTTGAAATCAGTCATGATTGTTCGATTTCCATTGATTATGGGGCTAACTATTATCAGGTCTACAACGAAGAGCGTTTTGTTGATTTATTTGCTAACACTGTTCAACAAGCAGGAATTACGTATCAAGAAGCTTCAGCTGCTATGACCGGTGAAGACTTTGGCTATATGTTAAAAGAGATTCCTGGTTTTATGTTTTGGCTAGGTGTTGAATCTCCTTTTGGCTTACATCATGCCGGGTTACAGCCCAATGAACAATCCCTTGAGGTCGGAGCTAAGACTGTTGTTAACACGATCCAGGCTCTCTCTGTTTAAGTGTATACCTTCTCTTGTTTTGGAAAAACTAGGTACGAAACTTTTCTATTAACCAGAGGAGGTAAGGAAAAATGGCACGAATCGGTGTGGAAGGATCATTAACAGATGTAAAAGAAGCACTTATGGAAATGGGTCATGAAGTGGTAGATTTACGTTCAGAAGAGGATGCAGCGTATTGTGATTGTTGTGTTCTATCAGGACAGGACAAAGATGTAATGGGCATGTCAACCACGAGTATCGCCGGACCAGTGATCAATGCTCACGGCTCTAATGCAGAAGATATTTGTCAAATGGTCGATCAAAAATTAAGCTAATTTACTTATAAATAAGGCTATCCCATAGTGGGATAGCCTTATTATCTATAGCTTCTGAAGCTATAAATTTTGGATTCTGTAGATAACTTAGTAATTGTGTAAGTCACTTCCAGCTTCTGTGACTAGAAACTTTGGCTTTTACTCCTATGATTCTTTTTGAATAAATACTTGATGTGGATATGGGATTTCAATATTTTCAGTATCAAACATTTCCTTAATTCGTTTTCTCATGTCACGTTCACAGCCAAATTGTTCTCCATTCTCTGTTTGTCCGACAACTCTAAGCACTACATCTGATGAGCCAAAGCTTTGTACTCCTAAAACGTTAGGTCCATCCTTAAAGCGCTCATCTGTTTGAAATTCTATACAAACCTTTTCCAACACAGTAATTGCTTGATCAATATTATCATGATAGCTAATGCCAATATCAACAAGTGCCCGCATATTACCTCTTGAATGGTTGGCAACACCTTCAATATGACGATTCGGCACGAAATTTAATGTTCCATTAAAACCACGGATTTTTGTAGTACGTAACCCTACTTCTTCAACAATCCCATCAAATCCTCCTGCAGTCACATAATCGTCAATTTCAATCTGTCTTTCCAGTAATATGAAAAAGCCTGTTACGACATCACTTACCAGACCCTGTGCACCGAAACCAACTGCTAATCCAATAATCCCAGCACCTGCTAGCAGTGGTCCAATATCAAGGCCTAGAAGAGCAAATAACATGATAATGAATATAAATATCATGACGTAAGAGAACAAGTTAACTAAGAGCTTTTCTAATGTTCTTACCCGTCCAGGCGAGATCCTTTCATTCTTACCAGCTCTTTGTATGGTCTTTTCAATAGCTTTTCTGCCAATCGGTACAAAAATAAGGAATGCAATAATAAGTAGTAGTATTTTTGCAATAATTGGTCCTATTATACTTACGATCTCACTTGGATCTAGTGATATTCCAAAAATATCCATATGTATTCTCCTTTCAAAAACCACATATCATTCACTATCTTTTCAATAAATACCCTTTTAAGTAAGCTCGTAAACTATACATCTTTTGTTATTCTCAATTAGTGGACAACTTCTTCTGTAGGTGTTAGTGTAGTTTTAGTTTGTGATGTTTAGATTTATGCCAGTTGGAAATAATGACATCATGTTACTATATGATATAAATTGTGACAAAATCTTGTCCTTTTTATATTAATTATCACTTAATATTGACTTAAATTAAGTCCTGGATTATAATTTACGTTGGACAAAATTTAATACTTAATTCGGAGGGATTACATATGGCAGAAAGAATGGTAGGCAAACAAGCACCACGTTTTGAAATGGATGCTGTAATGCCAAACAAAGAGTTTGGGAAAGTAAGTTTAGAAGAAAATATGAAAAACGATAAGTGGACTGTCCTTTTCTTTTATCCAATGGACTTCACATTTGTATGTCCAACGGAGATAACTGCAATGTCAGATCGATATGATGAATTTGAAGATTTAGATGCAGAAGTAATTGGGGTTTCAACAGATACGATCCATACACATAAAGCATGGATTAATACATCACGTGATGATAATGGATTGGGTGAATTAGAATATCCATTAGCAGCAGACACAAACCATGTTGTATCACAAGATTATGGAGTATTAATTGAAGATGAAGGTGTTGCATTACGAGGATTATACATTATCAATCCAGAAGGCGAATTACAATACCAAACCGTTTTCCATAACAACATTGGCCGTGATGTTGATGAAACATTACGTGTACTACAAGCACTTCAAACTGGTGGCCTTTGCCCAGCAAATTGGAAACCAGGTCAAGAAACATTATAAAACGTTTTTCATATATAAATATGGATAATATAGAAAGGAGCTGCCTCATCATTTGGATATTTCTTTACAGCAAAGAAACCATCTTTAGCTGAGTCGGCTTCTTTTTAATACTTCAGGAGGTAGCGAAATGAAATTAAGATCTCACATGCCTGAACTAGAAGGCGCAACAAAATGGTTTAATAGTAAAGCAATCGAGAAAAGCGATTTGATTGGTAATCAACCGACATTAATTCATTTCTGGTCTGTTAGTTGCGGATTATGTAAGGAAGCAATGCCAAAAGTAAATGAATTTAGAGATGAATATAAAAATAACTTGAATGTAATTGCAGTTCACATGCCTCGATCAGAAAAAGATTTAGATCTTGATCAGATTAAAGACGTTGCAAAAGAGCATGATATCTCGCAACCGATTTTTGTTGATAATGACCATACATTAACCGATGCGTTTGAAAATAAGTATGTACCTGCATACTATGTTTTTGATGCAGAAGGTAAACTAAGACACTTTCAAGCGGGTGGAGGCGGCATGAAAATGCTCCGTAAACGTGTTAATCGAGTGTTAGGTGTTACGGATAAATAAAGTCTTCCTTGCAAAACTCTGGCTAACTAGCCGGAGTTTTTTTCGGGTAGTAAAGGAAAGATATAAAGTGAAAGTTATGTATATTTATCTACAGAATCTGCCACGTTCAGCGCAAAATCCTAGACAATCGAGACATAAGCAGAATCGACTCCCGTGTGGAAAGGACGTCCACACTATGCGATCTGCTTATGCTTGTCGTTTCTTTCAAGGCGCTTGCGCTTTTGTTTTGTAAAAAAAAATTTTTTCAAAATATTTGACGACAAAACAAGTATCTCTTATGTATAATATATAGTTATAATTTGCGGAAAAATGGGTGAGTTAAAAAACTTTAAAAAATTAAGTTAAAAGTGTAGCATTTTATTTCGGAACCCGTTATATTAGTAGTTACGTGAAATGTACATCAGGAGGAGGGAGTACGTTGGATACATTTAAAAAATTAAAGCATTTTTATTGGCCTTATAGGAAGTATTTCTTTATATCACTGGTTTTTTTATTATTTGTAACATCCATAACAGTTGTGTATCCAATCATTATACAACAAACAATAGATGAGGTAGTGGCGAAGGATCGGTATTCATTAATACCTTATATTGCTGTTATATTTTTTATCTTAATGTTAGTAAAAGGATTGGCGACATATTATCATCAGTACCTGGGAGATTTATTTGGGATCACATCTGTATATAAATTACGTGAGGCTTTATATGAAAAGCTGCAAGTGTTGTCATTTAAATATTATGATAATGCTAAAACAGGTGATTTAATGTCGAGGCTAACAGCAGATGTAGAAGGATTTCGCTTTTTCCTTTCTGTTGGTTTTGCAGAGCTTTTACGCATAACCTTACTCATATTGTTAAGTTTAAGTGTTATGTTTTATTATTCAATACCACTAGCTCTTGTAACAATGGCTGCTATGCCATTTTTAGCAATTGTAGTATTTCAATTTGATAAACGTGTCCATCCGGCATTTCGAAAGATAAGAAAGTCGCTTGGTCTATTAAATACACGTGTGCAAGAGAATATAAGTGGGATGAACACGGTAAAATCATTATCCAGAGAAGATTTTGAGATAGGAAGGTTTTCATCTAGTAATGATCATTATCGCCAAAATTATTTGAATACTGCTAATATTTGGGCAAAGTATTTCCCTTTAATGGAGTTTATCGGGAACGTTTGCGCTGTCGTACTATTAGCATTTGGTGGTTATTTAGTTATTAATGGTGGTCTTGCTCTTGGTGAATTAGTCGCATTTTTTAGCTTGGTTTGGTATATAATGGGACCTCTCATGAATTTAGGTTTTATTATTAATCTATTCTCACAATCGAAAGCATCTGGAGAACGGCTGCTAGAAATCTTAGATGCCAAAGAAGACATAGTCGAAAAAGATAATGCTATAGACACATCCATCAAAGGACATGTTTCATTTAATAATGTCACTTTAACGTATGTTGAGGACGATGATTCTGCGTTGAAAGATATAACGTTTGATGCACCATCTGGAAAAACTATCGGATTAATAGGTGCAACCGGTTCTGGTAAAACAAGTATTACACAGTTGATCACACGCTTTTATGAGCCTGAAGAAGGGAACGTATTAGTTGATGGTAGACCGGTATCTGAATATAAATTAAAAACATTACGTAAGCATATTGGCTTTGTTTTACAAGAACCATTTTTATTCTCCACTTCAATAAGACAAAACATAGCATATGGAAATCCGGATATGTCAGAAGAGCAAATCATAGATGCCTCCAAAAGGGCGCAGGCACATGACTTTATCATGGAAATGCCTGAAGGGTACGACACGATGTTAGGCGAACGTGGAATGGGATTATCAGGTGGTCAAAAACAGCGTATTGCGATTGCAAGAGCTATTTGTATTGATCCAAGTATTCTAGTATTAGATGATGCAACGTCAGCTGTGGATATGGAGACGGAATTTAAAATTCAAAAAGCTTTAAAAGAAGTAATGAAGAATCGAACTACGTTTATTATTGCTCATAGGATTTCGTCGCTTAAACATGCAGATGAGATTTTAGTGTTGGAAGACGGGGCTATTGTAGAAAGAGGAACACATGATGAATTAGTAACAAATAAAGGAGCTTATCAACGTATCTATGATATTCAGTATCAAGATCGTGAAGCTATTATGAATACAGCTCAATTATAAGGGGGGAGCAACTTGGCTAATCATAAAGAAAATAAAGAAGGCAGTCGTCATTTGAAACGATTCTCATACACCGTCGATCAAGCAGTTGAAAAGCCTTTTAACTGGAAACAGATGTTGCGCCTACTAATATATGTGAAACCATATTCTAAAACATACTTACCTGGTGCAATTATTGCCATGTTGATTTCAACCGCAATCCGTTTAGCTGTACCATTATTAATAGGTAAGGTAGCTATAGACGTTGCGATTGCAAACGAGGATCCCACCATGCTTACTTATCTCGTTCTTGTCATAGGTGTATTGTATTTAATAAGTTATGTAGGAAACGTGTTTCGGATAAAATGGGTTAATATTCTTGGACAGAATGTCATATTTGACATACGTCAGCACCTTTTTGGTCATGTGCAACGCTTGTCACACCGATTTTTTGATCAACGTTCAGCAGGTTCGATATTAGTTCGGATTATGAATGATATTAACTCATTACAGGAGCTTTTTACAAACGGTATCATTAATTTATTAATGGATGTAGTTACCCTTTTAGGTATCGTTGTCATATTGTTTGCATTGAGTCCTAAATTAGCGTTAGCTGTCATTATTATACTGCCAATTATGTTTTATATTTCGACTCAGCTTAGACGCAAAATTCGTCGTTCCTGGCAGGATGTACGTATTCAGCAATCTCGCTTGAATTCTCATTTAAATGAAAGTATTCAAGGAGTGCGAATTACACAATCATTTTCACAAGAAAAAGAGAATAATGAATTCTTCGATGGTATAAATACAGATAATTATTACAGCTGGCGTACAGCAACCAGAAAAAGTGCTATGTTCAGACCCTTTGTTGAAATGAGTAATGCAATAGGGACCATTATTCTAATTTCATATGGAGCTTATTTGATCCTGTTAGGTGAAGAAAATGGTGGGATTGCAATCGGTACTTTTGTTACGTTTGCCTTCTTTTTAGGGATGTTTTGGGAGCCAATATCAAGACTTGGACAAATGTATAATCAGCTATTAATGGCCATGTCTGCATCTGAACGTATATTTGAGTTTTTGGATGAGCAACCAAATGTAGAAGAGATAGAAGGTGCATTTGAATATACTGACATGAAAGGTGAAATTGATTTTGACCAAGTACAATTTTCATATAATGCAGACCGCATCGCATTACATGAAATTTCATTAAAAATTAAACAGGGCCAAACAATAGCACTAGTAGGCCATACAGGTAGTGGTAAGTCCACAATTGCTAATTTAATTAGTCGCTTTTATGACCCAACACATGGTGCCGTTAAAGTCGATGGCCATAACTTACAGGATGTCTCTTTAAATAGTTTAAGGCAAAATATTAGCGTCGTACTGCAGGATACGTTCATATTCTCTGGAACCATTATGGAAAACATTCGTTTTGGTCGTCCTGATGCAACAGACGAGGAAGTCATGGGGTCAGCTAAAGTTGTAGGTGCTGATGAATTTATTCAGCGTTTGGCAGAGGGGTATGAAACAGAGGTTGAGGAACGAGGAAATATACTATCAGCTGGTGAAAGACAGTTATTGTCATTCGCTAGGGCTCTGTTGGCTAACCCACGTATTATAATACTGGATGAGGCAACAGCCAGTATTGATACAGAAACTGAGGTAAAAATACAAAAAGCTCTTCGTACTTTGTTACATGGAAGAACGGCAATAATAATTGCACACCGCTTATCAACTATAAGAGACGCTGACAATATTTTTGTATTGGAAAATGGGAAAGTTCTTGAAAATGGAAGTCATAAAGAATTAATGAATCAACATGGCGAGTATTTCCATTTAGTGAAATCACAATTTCAAATGATAGACGCTATTTAACTAACCAAGCAGCTCCTGATGTAATGGCAAAAGGAGTTGTTTTTTTAGGTAGTTTTCGTACGCATTGTTACTTTTTTATCTTCGTAGTTGACATAAACTACCGACGTAACTTGAGATGATGGTTGATGCTTATACTCGCTCTGGAAATACACTACGCGCACCTTAGGGTGGCTGGCGAGCTTCTTCATGCTGACGCATTTTTAGAATCTCACCATGCCTTTCCTCACGCAGGACAAGGAAACAGCACGTGTCTGAAGACCCCATAGGAAGCGGTTTTCACTTCTGAGGAGGCTGAAGCCGTGCCCGCGGAAAGCGACTGCCCGGAGCGACAATCACGTTGATATGTCGCATTATATATCTATTCTCTCAAAAGCAACAATCTTTACGAAAACAGCCTTTTTTTATTAAGGATCTTTTAGAAAACAGCTTTTATTAAAGAAAAGACTACTAACAATTTTACTCTTTAATATAGTGTGATAGACTAAGTAAAAGTAGTAAAGTAGTAAGAATGATGGAGGAAATGGTATGAAACGAGATTTTGCAGTTATAGGACTAGGGCGATTTGGTGGTAGTATATGCCGGGAATTAAGTATGGAAGGCATGCAAGTGTTAGCAATTGATAATGATGAAGATAAAATAAATGAGTTTAAAAATATTGCATCACATGCCGTGATAGCAGATTCAACAGATGAGGCTACTTTAAAAGAATTAGGAATTAAGAACATTGATCATGTCATTGTGGCAATTGGTGATAATATTCAAGCAAGTATCTTAACTACAGTAGTATTGACAGATCTTGGCATAAAGCAAATTACTGTTAAAGCTCAAAATGATTACCATGAAAAGATACTTAACAAGATAGGTGCGGATGTAGTAGTACATCCCGAAAGAGACATGGGAAAGCGGATTGCACATAATATTATATCTAATAATATTCTAGATTATCTGGAACTTTCAGATGATCACAGTATTGTTGAGGTTAAAGTAGGGGATAAGATGCGTGGTAGAACATTAATTGACTTGGATATCCGAGCTAACTATGGTTGTAACGTTGTAGCAATCAAACGTGGTAAAGAGATTAATGTTTCACCTGATGCTGAAGATATGTTAAAGGAAGAGGATGTATTAATTGTTATTGGTTCAGATAAAGATATTTCGAGATTCGAGAAACAGCTCGTAATTGAAGATTAATTAGAAAAGGATCTGTATCGTTTAGCGATACAGGTCCATTTTAATTGCTGAGGAAATTATAAATTTTGGAGCATCCTCCTTACGGTAATTTGTGATAAAGCTTGATGAAATGTGAACTTTGGCTTTTAGATTGTGAACTTTGGCCACTTTGGTAAAAGCTTCGGCCAATTTACCCTAACCTTTGGCTTTTAGCTCAAATATGCTCCGCTAACCTCGGAAAATAAGACTTTTTTCCGTTGTACCTGATTGCAAATGTCGGTTCCTTTTACCATTTCTGGCTTACCGTCATGGCCATGATGCTTTAACGATCCAACCTTTAGATGAAAAGTTGTTTCATCAATGTTGTTTTACCAGAATTTTTGTACTCCTCTACTTGTACTATAGGAAAATTCGCCATATCAAACATCTCATTTTTGAATAAGAAAATAGGAGAAAGCCTAAATTGCTTTTATCTACCAAAAAAAGGCTGATCCATAAATATGAATCAACCTTTAGTTAATCGTTTCGGCTTCGTCAAGCTCCAACATCCCTGCTGCTAGTACGACTTCTGACACAGTCCATACATCCCTACGACAGATAGGGTAAGGAAAGGCATCGCATGAAGATTTTCAAAGACGTGGGAGCTAAGCGTGTAAGGATATTTACACTTCCGCGTTCATCAATCTAGAATGCCTAGTGCTATTTTTGCATAACGGGACATTTTATCTTTGCCCTATGGTGGACTCCAAACGATGTCTACACATACTTCTTTTGCTTCTGAACGTTAAAATTGATTATTATTTTGGTGCAAATTTGACATATCGCTTTGTGCTTGAGTATTTGTATCTCGTTCATGTTTTGCAGCATTAAAGGGGATTCCAGTTGAACGGCCATTTTTTTTATTTTTTCGGTCTTTAATTAGTGTAAGTATGACAAGTAGTAAAACTGGAATAGCGAAATAGAGCCACAACATTGTAACACCACCGATACGTGTAGATTTTAAAAAGGGATGACATTGGTTACTTATAACGAATGTCATCCCTTGATGTTAATTATACTTCCATTATTATTGGTAAGATCATTGGTCTACGTTTTGTTTTGTCATAAAGGAATGGTGCTATGGTATCTGTAATTTCATTTTTAATTTCAGACCATTGTGTTGTTCTTCTTTCCATTACTTTATTTAAATGAGAAGCTACAAGCTTTTGAGCCTCATTGATAAGATCTTCTGATTCTCGCATATATACAAACCCGCGAGAGATAATGTCTGGACCTGAAGCAATTTTAAACTCTTTCATATTAATACTTACTACTACCATAACAAGTCCTTCTTCAGATAATATCCGTCGATCACGTAACACAATATTTCCAATATCACCGATACCACTACCATCCACATACACAGAACCAGATGGGATCTTTCCTGCTACCATTGCGTTATCTTTTCCTAGAGCTAGTACATCTCCAATGTCCATAACGAATGATTTATCATAGTCTACATCACATGCTGCAGCTAGCTTCGTATGTTCTTTTAACATACGATACTCACCATGAATCGGCATAAAGTATTGTGGTCTAATAAGACGTAACATTAACTTTTGTTCTTCCTGACTGCCGTGACCAGATGTATGAATGTCGCTTAATGGTCCATGAATGACATCTGCTCCAGCACGATAAAGCTTATTAATTGTCCGGCTAACACTTACGTTATTACCAGGGATTGGTGAAGAAGAAAATACGACCGTGTCACCAGGAATAATTTGTATTTGTCTATGTGTACCATTCGCAACTCGAGATAGAGCAGCCATTGGTTCACCTTGAGAACCAGTACAAAGAATGGTTACTTCATTTGCAGGTAGTTTATTGATTTGATTTGCCTCAATAAACGTATCCTTTGGAGCAACAATATAACCTAATTCTTGTCCAATTCTTATTGCTGATTCCATGCTACGACCAAACACAGCCACTTTACGATTATGTTTAACTGCACCTTCGATCACTTGTTGCAGTCTATAAATATTAGAAGCAAAAGTTGCGAAGATTAGTCTCCCATCAACTCTTGAGAATATATCACTAATATTCCCACTTACAACCTTCTCAGACATAGTGAAGCCGGGTACTTCACTATTTGTACTATCTGAAAGTAAGCAAAGTACGCCTTCTTTACCTATTTCAGCCATTCTTGACAGATTTGCTGGTTCTCCAACGGGTGTGAAGTCAAATTTAAAATCACCTGTGTGAACAATGTTTCCTGGTGGTGTTTTAACGACTATCCCGTATGAATCAGGGATACTATGTGTTGTACGGAAAAAGGAAATAGATGTTTTACGGAATTTTATAACATCGTCTTCTTGAATTGTATTTAACTTTGCAGTTCTTAATAGTCCATGTTCATCCAATTTGTTTCTAATTAATCCAATTGCAAGTTTCCCTGCATAAATCGGCACATTAATTTCACGTAAGAGATACGGGATTCCCCCAATATGATCCTCGTGTCCGTGAGTAATGAATAAGCCTTTAATTTTATCTTGGTTTTGTATTAGGTAAGTGTAATCTGGAATAACATAATCAATTCCAAGTAACTCATCTTCAGGAAATTTAATGCCAGCATCGATTAAAATTATTTCATCCTGAAATTGAACACCATACGTATTTTTCCCTATTTCACCTAGTCCACCTAATGCAAATACAGCTGCTTGGTCATTCTTTACAAATTTCATAATTAGACTGACTCCACTGCGAAGTGCTCAGATTGCTTTTCATATTCTAGATGTGCTGGATCTAATGGATGGATGAATTCAATATTATAGTTGCGATCTTTAAGTTTAATGCGTACGTCTTTCTCAGCGTCAGCTTCAATGTAGAGACTTTTTGTGCGTTCACGTACAGGGACTTCATAGGGTAATTCTTGATAAAAAACTTTGTAAATCATATTATCTCTCCTAACTTCTTTTACATGTCTTAGTTTATTTTTTTCATTACGAAATATAGCTGCTCCGTAACAGCCTGTAATGAGAGTTCAGTTCGTTTAAATTATTTCCGTAACAACATTAATTACATCATGTATAAACCTGTTCTTGCTGTGATTGGTATTTTATTGTGATTTCTTTTCACAAGTAGTAGGTACACGTTCTTTGCCTAAAAAATCCTTCCAGCGTTTTTTTAGCTTTTCTTTTAGGCGTTTTAACATGAGAGATACATCTCCTTTCTAAATTTTTAAAAGAAAAGCAATAAAAACGTTCTACCGATCCAATCCCGATTACTTATAGTATAATATGGATTGGCAAATATTGAAATGAAAACACTTCATTTTAGTAAAAAATTGTTAATATTGCAGGTGAAAGATATCTCTAGAACGCTTGAATTCCTTTATGGATATTTTTTGCTTAGAATGGATTCTTATACAGAATTCATTTTAATAAAGAAAAGCGAATGATATTTACTCTATTGGTTTGGCGTTTTCTGGAGCTAAATATGGATTTTCTTTGTTTATGTAATCATAGAACATGATACCATTTAAATGATCAATTTCATGTTGAAATACGATAGCAGGATAATCTCGTAAACGTAATTTTAATTCATTACCTTCTTGATCATGTGCTTTAACGGTAATCCTTGCATAACGAGGTACATAACCTTCTACATTTCTGTCAACAGAAAGACAACCTTCCCCTGAAGTTAAATAGGCTTTTTCAACGGAGTGACTAACTATTTTAGGATTAATTAAACCGTGGCTATAGAGTTTTCCTTTCAAATCTTCAAAATGTACAGCTACTATACGTTTGTTAATCCCTAATTGAGGTGCAGCTAATCCTACCCCCGGACGCAACTCATATTCAGCAGCAATTTGATCATCTTGGCTATTTTTTAAGAAGGTAATCATATTTTCTACTAATTCCTTGTCTACTTGCTCTATTGGTACTTGAACTTCTTTAGCAATTTCTCGTAGTGAGGGGTGTCCTTCTCGGACGATGTCTTTCATGGTTAGCATAATATATCTCTCCTTACATTTACCTATATCTCATAAATTGGTTATAACGAACTTTTATATTTAGTTTATCATATAATCGTGCTAATTCGTTATGATAACTATAAATGATAGTAATCATAATATATCGATAGATAGCATAGTTTAATGTTAGGACAAGCATAAAAGTTATCGATTCTAATCATTTTGTACTGGTAAATTTATGTTATACTATGTTTATTATAAAAAAGGAACATTGCTCATATGCACCTGAGAATGAAGGAGGAAAAATAGTGTCATACAAAAATTTAATAGTATATATGGCATTGGGTTTACTTGCAGTTTTATCAGCATGTAATGGTACTTCTGCTCAAGAGGAAGTCTATAATCACTTAGAGAAAGCAGTAACATTAGAAGAAACGTTTCAACAACAGCAAGAGCCGATTGCTGAATTAGAACAAAAAGAACAAGAGTTATATAGTGAAATTATAGATTTAGGTATGGATGAGTTAGACAAAATAAAAGAACTTTCCAACGAAGCAATTGGTGTAATTGAGGAACGTTCCGAAAAAATTGAATTAGAAAAAGAAAGCATTGATTCTTCAAAAGGGGAATTTGTTCAAATTGAGCCTTTAATTGAAGATATAGAATCTGAAAATGCCCAATCTAAGGCAAGTGAAATGTACGAGGTAATGATGAATCGATATAAGGCATATTCTGATCTTTATAGTGTATACAATGAATCATTAACATTAGAAAAAGAGTTATATACTATGTTACAAGAAGATGATATTGAACAAGAGGATATAACAGAACAGATTAATAAGATCAATAGCAGTTACCAGGAAGTAATAGAAGCTAATGAATTATTTAATGAATATACAGTGGAGTATAATGCACTAAAAAAAGAATTTTATGATGTAGCAGAAATAAGTGTGGAATATGAGGGTGATTCTCCAACAAGTGGGGAAGAGGATACAGATGAAAGTGAAAATGACTAACTATATAATAATGAAAAGAAAGGGAACTAAATCTACCCAGGTTTAGTTCCCTTTCTTTGTTTTTTAACAGGTATCATCACTATTCAAGTATTAAAAAATGTTGAATAAGTAAATATGATTTTTGTTTCTATTTTAACTTTTTAATGAATGAATCAGAATAATACAGTTCATTTAATGCATTGTAACAGTTTAGGTCAAACGAAATATGTGTTAAAAGTTTGCTATAAAAATATGTGAATTAGAAAAACAAAGTGTTTGACCTAGTAGGTGATTATAGGCTAAACTAATTTATAATGATAATTGTACCAGTTGAAATCGCACTATTAATGTAACAGTTTTTGAAACGGTATTTGAAAATGATTAGTAAAAATCAAAAATGGGTACAAGAATAAGAGCATAATGGTACAGATTTTTTTCATTTTTTGGGAAGGCTAGAAAAGAAAAAAATAATAAAGGATATACAGAAAGGAAGAGGTGAACTATTTTGAAACACGTATTAGAAAGTGTTGAAAGTCAGTTCGAAATGTTCCAAATTCTTAATGAAGATGGAAAGATTGTCAATAAAGATGATATGCCCGACCTCTCGGATGATGACTTAAAAGAAATTATGAGAAGAATGGTTTATACACGAATCCTAGACCAACGTTCTATTGCATTGAATCGTCAAGGACGTTTAGGTTTTTATGCACCAACTGCAGGTCAGGAAGCATCACAATTGGGAAGTCAATATGCCTTAGAACAAGATGACTTTCTATTACCTGCATATCGTGACGTCCCACAGCTTATTTGGCAAGGTCTTCCGTTGTATCAGGCATTTTTGTTCTCTAGAGGGCATTTCCATGGGAATCAATTTCCAGAGGATGTGAAAGGATTAAGCCCACAGATTATAATTGGTGCTCAATACACACAAGCTGCTGGTGTTGCACTTGGGATGAAAAAACGTGGCAAGAAATCAGTTGCTGTAACATATACAGGTGATGGCGGTACATCTCAAGGGGATTTCTATGAAGGAATCAACTTTGCAGGTGCATACGGTGCTCCAGCTATATTCTTCATTCAAAACAACCATTTTGCTATTTCTGTTCCGGTAGAAATGCAAACAAATGCAAAAACACTTGCTCAAAAAGCAGTAGCAGCAGGGATTGAAGGAATTCAAGTAGATGGTATGGATGTGCTGGCTGTTTATGCCGTTACAAAAGATGCTCGAGAGCGTGCAATTAATGGGGACGGCCCTACATTAATTGAAACAATAACATACCGTTATGGACCACATACAATGGCTGGTGATGATCCAACTCGTTACCGTACTGATGAATTGGATGACGAATGGGAAAAGAAAGATCCACTTGTACGTTTTCGTAAATTCCTAGAAGAGAAGAAACTATGGTCTAGTGAGGACGAAGATAAAGTTATTGAAGAAGCAAAAGGAGACATTAAGAAAGCTATTAAAAAAGCAGATGAATACCCTAAACAAACCGTTACGGATCTAATCGAAAACATGCATGAAGAACTTCCACCGAATCTACAAGAACAGTTGGAAGAATACAAAGAAAAGGAGTCGAAGTAAATCATGGCACAAATGACAATGATTCAAGCAATCACTGAAGCAATGCGCAATGAATTGAAAAATAATGAAAATGTGCTTGTATTTGGTGAAGATGTTGGCCAAAATGGCGGTGTATTCCGTGCAACAGAAGGATTACAGGATGAGTTTGGCGAAGAACGTGTATTTGATACGCCACTTGCCGAATCGGGAATTGGCGGCCTTTCAATAGGTTTAGCATTACAAGACTTCCGCCCAGTTCCGGAAATCCAGTTCTTCGGCTTCGTTTATGAAACAATGGATGCAATCAATGGTCAAATGGCTCGTTTGCGTTACCGTACAGGTGGCACGCAATCAATGCCAATAACAATCCGGTCTCCATTTGGAGGTGGGGTGCATACACCTGAACTTCACGCGGATTCCCTTGAAGGTTTGATTGCACAACAACCAGGAATAAGGGTTGTAATTCCATCAACACCATATGATGCAAAAGGATTATTAATTTCTTCCATAAGAAACAATGATCCGGTCTTATTTTTAGAACATATGAAGCTGTATCGCTCATTCCGTGGTGAGGTACCTGATGAAGAATATACAGTTGACCTTGATAAAGCTGATATAAAACGTGAAGGTAAAGATGTAACACTTATAGCTTATGGGGCAATGGTTCATGCTGCATTAAAAGCAGCTGAAGAATTAGAAAAAGATGATATTGATGCTGAGGTCATTGATCTTCGCACAGTTTCCCCTATCGATATAGATACTATTTTAGAGTCAGTTAGGAAAACAAATCGTGTGGTTATGGTTCAAGAAGCACAACGTCAGGCTGGTGTCGGCGCACATGTTATCTCAGAAATACAGGAAAGAGCTATCCTGCATCTAGAAGCACCAATATTACGAGTGAATGCACCAGATACAGTCTATGCGTTCTCAGCAGCTGAAGAGGTATGGCTTCCAAATCATAAAGACATCGTAGAAAGAGTTAATCAAGTAATCAACTTTTAAATAAAATTATAGATTGGAGGTAGTAATAATGGCATATAATTTTAAATTGCCTGATATTGGTGAAGGTATCCATGAAGGTGAAATTGTAAAATGGTTTGTTAAAGAAGGCGACGAAGTAAAAGAAGATGATGTGCTTTGTGAAGTGCAAAATGACAAAGCCGTTGTTGAAATACCATCTCCAGTAGAAGGTCCAGTTACAAAAATACATGTTGAAGAAGGTACTGTATCGGTGGTTGGAGATACAATCATAACAATTGATGCAGAAGGTTATGAATCAGATGAAGGTGAATCTGAGGAGACCGGTAAAGAAGATAAAGAAGAAACATCTAAAGATGATAAACAGGACATGAATGACGATAAACAGGACACGAAAGACGAAAAACAACCAGACACAAAGGCAGATAATGATGATGAATCTGAATCAGATAATAAGCGTGTAATTGCAATGCCTTCTGTTAGAAAATATGCACGGGACAACGATGTTAACATTCAAAAGGTAAATGGCTCAGGCAAAAATGGCCGCATCCTGAAAGATGATATTGATAGTTACTTAAGTGGTGATCAAAAGTATGACACTAAAGATACCAAAGAGGAAACTACAACAGAAGATAAACCATCGATCGAGGCACCAGTAGCACCAAAAGGAGAATATCCAGAGTCTCGCGAGAAAATGAGTGGTATTCGTAAATCAATCGCAAAAGCAATGGTTAATTCAAAAACAAAAGCGCCACATGTAACATTAATGGATGAAGTCGATGTTACGGAGCTTGTTGCACATCGTAAGAAATTTAAAGCTGTAGCAGCTGAACAGGAAATTAAGTTAACTTATCTACCGTACGTTGCTAAAGCACTAGTGTCAGCCTCCAAAAAATATCCTATTTTAAATGCGGCTGTCGATGATGAAACAAATGAGATCATTCATAAGCATTACTATAATGTAGGTATTGCTGCTGATACTGATAAAGGTCTACTAGTACCTGTTTTAAAAGATGCTGATCGTAAATCAATTTTCACCATATCAAAAGAGGTTAATGAATTGGCAGAAAAAGCTCGTAATGGTAAACTAGCATCTGAAGAGATGAAAGGTGCATCGAACACAATCACTAATATTGGATCTGCTGGGGGACAGTGGTTTACTCCGGTTCTTAATTATCCAGAAGCAGTAATTCTGGGAATTGGCCGTATTGCAGAGAAGCCAATTGTTCGTGATGGAGAGGTTGTAATTGCTCCTGTTCTTGCACTTTCAATGAGTTTTGATCATCGTATTGTAGATGGAGCTACTGCACAATTAGCTTTAAATCAAATCAAGCGATTATTGAACGATCCACAATTAATTATGATGGAGGCGTAGATTATGGTAGTAGGAGATTTTCCAATTGAGTTAGACACATTAATAGTAGGGTCTGGTCCTGGGGGATATGTAGCAGCTATAAGAGCAGCACAGTTAGGACAGAAAGTTACTATTGTAGACAAAGGTAATTTAGGTGGAGTGTGCTTGAATGTCGGTTGTATTCCTTCTAAGGCATTAATTCAAGCTGGTCACTTAACTGAGTATGCTCATGGTAATGAAGAATTGGGAATTAAAACGGAAAATGTATCTGTTGACTTTTCAAAGGTTCAAGAGTGGAAGGGCAGTGTTGTTAATAAGTTAACAACTGGTGTAGAAGGACTTTTAAAGGGTAACAAAGCTGACATTGTTAAAGGTGAAGTTTATTTTGTAGATAAAAATACAGCTAAAGTTATGGATGAAAAAAACTCTCAAACATATACATTTAATAATTGCATTATAGCTACAGGCTCCACACCAATTGAAATTCCTAGCTTTAAATATTCTGATCGCGTTCTGGATTCAACGGGTGCACTTAATCTTGATGAAATTCCAGAAAAGATGGTTGTAATCGGTGGAGGATACATTGGAATTGAGTTAGGATCTGCATATGCTAACTTTGGAACCGAGGTAACGATCATAGAAGGTACAAAAGATATTCTTGGCGGATTTGAAAAACAAATGACACAGCTTGTTAAAAAGCGTTTGAAGAAGAAAAACGTTAAAATTATTACTGAAGCAATGGCAAAAGGTGTCGAAGAGTCCAAAGACGGTGTTAAAGTAAGCTATGAAGCTAAAGGTAAAGAGGAAACAATTGATGCTGATTATGTACTTGTAACAGTAGGTCGTAGTCCAAATACAAAAGAGATTGGCCTTGAGCAAGTTGGAATCGATGTTGACGATAAAGGACTTGTCAAAATTAACAAACAATGTCGTACAAATATAGATAACATCTATGCTATCGGGGACATTGTAGACGGACCACCTCTTGCACACAAAGCTTCTTATGAAGGTAAAGTGGCTGCTGAAGCAATTAGTGGCGAAAAGTCAGAGATTGACTATATCGGAATTCCATTAGTAGTATTCTCTGATCCAGAACTTGCTTCTGTTGGATATAATGAAAAAGATGCTAAAGATGCAGGATATAAAGTGAAAGCTTCTAAATTCCCATTTGCAGCAAATGGCCGTGCATTATCATTAAACAATAGTGATGGTTTCTTAAAATTAATTACTAGAGAAGAAGATGGTCTTGTTATCGGTGCACAAATCGCAGGGCCAAACGCAAGTGACATGATTGCTGAATTAGGTTTAGCAATTGAAACTGGTATGACAGCTGAGGACTTGGCGTTAACTATTCACGCACATCCAACGCTTGGAGAAATAACGATGGAAGCTGCTGAAGTAGCTATGGGTACTCCAATTCATATGATGAAATAAAATTAGGGAGCCGCATGATTGTGGCTCCTTAATTCTGGAATTTATTAAAAAAGGCTAGACCACGTTAAAATGGTCTAGCCTTTTTTTAGCAGATAAGAAAGTATAAAACTTTCTTATCTGCATAAGTGCAACTAGGTCATTCGCCATAAAGACTTGGCGAAAGCCAAGTCTTCTAATAGTTTCAGGAAATTATAAAATTTGGAGCCTGTAGAAAATTTATTAACTGTTTGAGCGACGTACAGGACAAGGAAGGCTACGACGGCAAAACATCGCACGAAGAAAAAGCGAACTTTTTTTCAAGGACGTACTAGTGCCGATGACGCCACAGGATAAGGAAAGCTTCCCTGAAAAAACAAAAAGTGCTTTTCTTTTCCAAGACCGTGGCGAACATAGCGCGCTTGTGCTTTGGGTCGTATTTATCTTTTCTTTTTTAGATCTATTTCTTTCGCCTCTTCTTTAAACGATTTTAGTAAGGAAAATATCATGAGTATGATGATGATGGCAAATGGGAAAGCGGCGATAATCGATGCCGTTTGTAATGCTCCTAATCCACCTTGCCATAATAATACTGCAGCTGCACTTGATTGGATTATTCCCCAAATAAATTTCACTTTATTAGGTGGATATAAACTGCCGCCGGTTGTCTGCATTCCTAGTACAAAAGTTGCTGAATCGGCTGATGTTATAAAGAAGGTACTAATTAATAGTATTGCAATGATTGACGTGAACGTACTTAAAGGAAATTGTTCTAAGACAGCAAATAATGCTGCTTCTGTACCTATATCATCTACATGCTGCATGATATCTGCACCTTCAAAATATTCTAAGTTAATTGCTGATCCGCCAAATACGGAGAACCACAATGCACCAAAGATCGTCGGTACTAGTAAAACGCCAAGTACAAATTCTCTGATTGTTCTTCCGCGTGATACACGCGCAATAAAGGTACCAACAAATGGCGCCCATGCAATCCACCATGCCCAATAGAAAATGGTCCAATCTTTAATCCATGTGTTATCTTGATTGAAAGGTGTCATCCTAAAACTCATGCTAGGTAGATTTTGAATATAACTACCAAATGTAGTAGTAAATAAATTCATGATGAAATTAGTTGGTCCCAAGAATAGCAAAAATAACATTAACGTTATGGCTAAAATAATATTAACGTTACTTAAGTACTTAATACCTCGATTAAGACCGGTCATAGCAGAAATCATATATAAAACAGTTACGATCGCAATTAATACTAATTGCAACGTTATGGATTGATCAAGGTCTGTTATAAATGATATACCACCACTAATTTGAATGGCACCAAATCCTAACGATGTTGCTACACCGAAAATCGTTGCAAATACTACAATAAAATCAATTAATGTACCCCATGGTCCCTTAACACGTTCACCGAGTAAAGGTTCTAAAATAGCACTTACAACACCGGGTGATTGTTTTCTGAATTTAAAATAAGCCAGAGCTAAAGCAACAATTGCATAAATAGCCCAAGGGTGTAATCCCCAGTGGAAAAAGCTGTATTGCATAGCTGTTTTAGCTGTATCGCCAGTTGTTTCTTCTCCAAAAGGCGGTGAATGGTAATGAGATAAAGGTTCAGCTGCTCCCCAAAATACTAAACCAATCCCCATACCTGCACTAAATAACATGGCAAACCAAGTTATATAATTATACTCAGGCTCATCACCAGGTTTGCCAAGCTTTATATTTCCATATTTAGAAAATATTAAGTATATGGCAAATACCAAAAATGCAGAAGCACTTAACAGGTAAAACCAACCGAATTTATCCACTATGAAAGTTTGAATAATACTCGTTACGTTATTCAAATTAGCTTCAGGTAGTATATCTTCTGGAATAATACCCCAGACAATAAATAAAATTGCTACAATTGCCGAAATATAAAATACGCGGGTTACTTTCTTCATTAAGTCAAATCCTTTCTGATATCTTATTCAATAAAAGTACACATTTTTTTATACAACTTAGTATTTAAACACAACATTCTTTAATGTTCAAACTAAACATTCGACATCTTTTTTAGTATGTACTTACTATAACCTTTTTAAGGTTATATGATTCGACCGAATCTTTATAGACTTCCTATTTTCTTACCCTTTCAGAAACGATTGTAAACAATCCATAAATATTTATGAATATGGTATAGTCAAATACAGCCTAATTTAGATATAATATGACAAAGGTATTTTTTTAGTAGATAAGAAAGCCTAAAACTTTCTTATCTACATAAGTGCAACTAAGGCTTTGTCCATTAAGGCTTGGCGATAAGCCAAGTTTTCTAAAAAACAACAGGAGGGGACATATTGAAGAAGTATTTTTGGCTTTTAATAGTATTAATCTTTTTTACCGCATGTGGAAGTAATGAATCTACTGAAGAGATAGAGAAGGAAAACGTGAATTCAAGTGATCAGACAGAGGACGAGTTACAGGAAGAAAATGGGGATAGTCAACAAACCGATGATGAAGATCAAAATGAGGAACCAGAAGAATACACGGAAGAAGAAACAATAGAAGCTAGATATAAAGTTAATGAAAATGCTACAGTTGTCCCACTGAATGATGAAATAAATGAGGAAGTTGTATTACTTACTATTGATGACGCACCTGATACATATGGGTTAGAAATGGCTAAAACACTTAAGAATCTGGATGTTAATGCAATTTTTTTCGTGAACGGACATTTTATTGATACTCCTGAAGAGGAGGAAGCTCTACAAGAAATTTATGATATGGGTTTTGCTATAGGCAACCATACATTTAGCCACAAAAATTTAAAAAATATATCCCAAACAGAACAAACAGAAGAAATTGTTCATTTAAATGACAGGATAGAGGAGATTATAGGTGAACGTCCTTTATTTTTCCGTGCTCCACATGGTGTAAATACCGACCATTCCAATCAAGTTGCTGGTGAAGAAGGAATGGTAGTAATGAATTGGACTTATGGATATGATTATTTTGAACCATACATGGACGTAGATAAATTGACAGAAGCAATGATTACTGGAGAAGGCCCAGAAGTAGATGTGCCGTATTCACTACTGAAGCCTGGTGCCAATTTATTAATGCACGCTAGAGAGTGGACAGCAGAAGCGCTAGAAGATATCGTTGTTGGCCTGCAGAATAAAGGGTATGAGATGGTTGACCCAAATTTAATAGAAACAAAGTAACATCCATGCAGTCAGCTAGGGAATAGCTGGCTGTTTTTTTGGTAGATAAGAAAAATTTCTTATTTACATAAGTGCAACTAAGGCTTTCGCATTAAGGCTTGACTATAAGCCAAATTTTCTAAAATTTCCTGAATAATGTATACTATTTCCTTATTTATGATCATTATTATCACGTTCTAAAAACAATAAAATAACATATATATTAAATGTGTTATACTTTTAATCTTGAAAATTGTAATGTAATACATTATAATAATGTTATACAGTTAATTAATTTTAATAAAAGGAGTTGGACCAGAATGGGCACAATCGTATGTCAAGATTGCCAACAAGTTATCGAACATTATGATGAAGAAAAAGTAACTACCCTTTATGGAACCTGTCCTACTTGCAATGATAAATAATTTAAAATGATATAAAAACGAAGCTGCATTGGCATAATGCAGCTTCATCTTATTTAAAGGGCTTATGTTCTTTTATAACGTGAATGGTACTAAGTGTTTCATCTTCAAGTCCCTGAACAGGTAATCCTGCATTAATGTTTTTGTTTATATATGCAATATTATCTTCTGTAATAATTTCACCAGGTATAAATATAGGAATTCCTGGTGGATAAACCATAATCGACTCTGCACTAATTCTTCCTGCTGAATTTTCAAATGGAATAGTTTGGGTTTCGGCATAGAAAGCATCTCTTGGTGTTAATGCCAACAATGGTATGGAGGGGACAGTCACCTCTATTCTTTTTTCTTCCACCTGTTCTTTTTTGTTTTCAGAAAGATGTTTTAATGCAGACACAAGTTTTTCTATTGTATAGAAAGAATCTCCTGGTGTGATGACACATAATAGGTTATACAGATCTGATAATTCAACTTCTATTGCATAATTTTCGCGTAGCCAGACTTCTGCATCGTAACCAGAAATGCCTAATTCTTTTACAGAAATAATAAGTTTTGTTGTATCAATATCATAAATTGCCTCGCTACCAACTATCTCCTTCCCAATACATGAGATGTGGGGGATGTTATTTATTTTGCTTCTAGCATGATCAGCAAGTTCAATAGCTTGTTCTATTAGTTCATTGCCTTTTGTTGCAAGTTGTTTTCTAGCAGCGTCGAGTGAAGCTAATAATATATAGGATGTTGACGTAGTGGTTAGCATAGACATAACCATTTGTATGCGTTCAGCAGCTATTAAATTGCCTTTTAAATTTAATACAGAGCTTTGTGTTAATGATCCTCCTAATTTATGCACACTAGTTGCTGCAAGGTCTGCACCTGCTTGCATAGCGGATAATGGGAGTTTGTCATGAAAATGAATGTGTATTCCGTGTGCTTCATCCACTAACACCGGAACATGATAAAGATGTGCGATAGAAACTATTTCCTCAAGGTCAGCTACCACTCCAAAGTAGGTAGGATTAATAACTAAGACAGCCTTTGCATCTGGATGTGCTGTCAATGCATTTTTTACAGCTGAAGGCGTGATACCATGAGAAACACCTAACACATTATCAAGCTCTGGATGAATAAAGATAGGTGTAGCACCTGAAAAAATGATTGCCGAAGTAACTGATTTATGAACATTTCTAGGAACAATTATTTTGTCTCCTGGGTTGCATACACTTAATACCATTGTCATAATGGCACCGCTTGTTCCTTGAACAGAAAAATACGTGTGATCAGCACCAAAGGCTTCTGCTGCAAGATCTTGTGCCTCTTTAATAATTCCATGGGGGTGATGCAAATCATCTAATGGAGCAATATTAATTAAATCAATAGCAAACACATTGTCCCCGAGGAATGCCCGGAATTCAGGTTCAGTTGCTCTTCCCTGCTTGTGACCAGGGATATGGAATTGGATAGGATTTTTTTTGATGTGAGCTAATAATCCAGAAAATAATGGAGTTTGGTATTGTTTGTCCACTTAAAACACCTCGCTATAGAGAGCATAAAATAACTAATGTATTATAGCAAACTAATATAAGGAAAGCCAATAAGTATTTATGTTATGCGTTGTTAATTAAAAAATAATCTGTATTTCTAAAATTAGCCATATAACAGTTATACATGGTAGGATAAGATAAAAATAATGATGGGGGAGAGAATAGATGAGTTGGCAAACGAGAGTTACAGATTTACTACATATTAAATATCCAATCATTCAAGGAGGGCTTGCATATCTAGCATATTCTGACCTTGCAGCTGCCGTTTCGAATGCAGGTGGATTAGGTCAAATAACTGCAATGAGTTTAGACAACCCAGACCAATTACGTAATGAAATTAAACGCGTAAAAACATTAACAGATAAGCCATTCGGTGTTAATTTTGCAATTGGCCAACAAAGAAGACCATATGAGCATATGGTAGAAGTGGCAATTGAAGAAAAAGTTCCTGTTATTTCCGTTACAGGTGGAAATCCTAAAGGTGTATTGGATATGGTCAAGGACCATCCTATTAAAAAACTAGTACTTGTAGCTGCTAGAAGGCAAGCAGAGAAAGCTGAGGAACTAGGTGCAGATGCAGTTATGGTTGTTGGACAAGAAGGTGGAGGTCATTTAGGTCGGGGGGATATTGGAACATTTGTCTTAACACCTCAGGTTGTTGATCATGTATCCATTCCAGTTATTGCTTCTGGGGGTATTGTGGATGGCCGCGGAATGATGGCGGCACTTGCTTTGGGTGCAGAAGGAATAGAAATGGGTACTAGGTTTATAGCAACAAAAGAATGTGTTGATGCTCATCCCAGCTATAAACAAGCAATTCTTGATGCCGATGAGAATGCTACAGTAGTAATTAAACGCTCACTCGGAACACCGGCAAGAGCTTTGAAAAATCCATGGACAGAACAAATCCTTCACATAGAGAAGAAAGAAGAGGGATATGAATCACTTAAGGGTTATATAAGCGGTAATGCTAACAAGCGTTATATTTATGAAGGGAAAGAAACAGAAGGGTTTGGTTGGGCTGGGCAAGCTACAGCACGTATTCATGATTTGCCAACCGTTCAGGAACTAATTACTGCGATGATGGATGAAGCAGAAGAAATTAGACAAAGATGGAAGTAGAAACAGAGGTGATTATCAATGGATTATAACTATCCAATTGATGAAACATGGTCAAAGGAAGAGATAATTGATGTGGTTAACTTTTTCTCTTTAATAGAGAAAGCTTACGAGGATAAAGTAAAACGTGATCAACTAATTGCATCCTATAAAAGATTCAAACAAATTGTTCCATCCAAAAGTGAGGAAAAACAGCATTTCGCTTCATTTGAGAAAAATTCTGGTTATTCAAGCTACCGGGTGGTAAAAGAAGCAAAAGAAACAGAGCATGAATTTTTAAGCATGAATCAAGGTACCCGTTAAACGTATACGGATACCTTTTTTATTATCTTACTTGTAATGCCTTTTTATAGAATGGTATTAACGAATCCACTGTTTGTTTCACTGTTTCTATGAAAGCTTCTCCGTCAGAAGTACGATGATCATCAAACGCTAGATGTTTCCCGATAAGAAATTCTGCTTTTTTGACATCACGAAATCGTTCCAGATGGCTAACCTCTAATTCGTTCAATGGAATCGCATCTTTTTTAGTATGATCGAGAGATACTACATAATCCTTAGGAAGTTGTTTAATTTCGTTAAAGCTCTCGATAAAGGATTTCGCCATTTTCTCCTTATTATCAAGTTCATAAATAAGTGCTAACCAAATAAAAACATGATCATCAAATAAACCTACTTGAAAATGTGGGTGTTTTTTGTAACCACGTTTATTATCAGCCACAGCTAACCAGGTGTCATTAGGTGGATTGACTGTTCGTCTGGCATGTCTTGCAATGTGTAAAAAGACTTCGTTTCCCAAGTGAACAGATAAGTAATCTACAAGATCTTCACCAATCATTTGAAATTTGGGTTGTATTCTTGTTTGGATTGCTTCCATTCTTTCCTCGAGACCATCTATTTGGAATGTATTAAAGTCTGCTTTTGAAAATCCCTTAAATTCCATTCATATCATCCTTTATATTTAGTTTATAATAATTATTATTAAGCATGGATGAATGCAAGTCAAGTTTTTATCTGAAATAGGCGATAAAACCCCCATTTTCAAGGAATGAGAAGGGCGTCAACCCAATGAGTAAGCGGGGGATGAATCGCCTTCGGACAAGGGATGGCTTTTGCTATCTCATAGTCCGACATACAATCAAGAGAAACAAATGTTCGTATTTTGTCTCCTTTTTTATATAATTGGATAGAGGGGGTGAAAATCAATGAAAGTGAAAAAAGCTTACAAATTTCGAATCTATCCAAACAAAAACCAAATAGTCTTCATTCATAAAACAATTGGATGTTCTCGTTTTGCTTATAACTATTTCGTAGGTAAGCAAAAAGATAAAGATGTATATTGGTATATGGTGAATGAGATGGTACAAAATGGTCAGCTTCCTTAGAACAATTGGAAAGGTGGTTTTTTTAATAAAAACCAATCCATTAAAGGTGTTCGTGAATTAAAAGAATACTATCCATTCTTGAAAGAAGTAGATAGCATCGCTCTTCAAAAATCAGTTGAAATTGTAAATGATTCCTATACACGTTACTACAAAAAACAAAACGATGAACCCCGTTTTAAATCCAAGAAGAACCCTATTCAATCGTACACGACAAAATATGCAAATGGAAATATCTCTGTTTTGGATAAACATATCAAACAACCAAAGCTGGGTCTCGTCTGTTTTGTCAAAAGTCGTGAAGTAGAAGGGCGTATCATGAACGCAACCATTAGACATAATCCTTCGGGTGATTATTTCATTTCAATTTTGACAGAAACCGAAGTTGAACCACTTAGAAAGACAGATTCATCCGTAGGGATAGATGTAGGACTAAAAGACTTTGCTACTCTTTCAGATGGTGCAGTCTACCCAAACCCTGAATTTTTTCGACTATTAGAGGAAAAGTTAGCAAAAGTCCAACGTATCTTATCAAGGAGACAAATTGGATCTGCTAATTGGCATAAACAAAAAATAAAAGTCGCTTGTATTCATGAGAAAATCGCTAATGCTAGAAAAGATATGTTGGACAAAATCTCTACCGAGATTGTCAAAAACCACGACATCATCGGGATTGAAGATTTGTCGGTGAAAAATATGTTAAAAAACCATCATCTTGCAAAAGCAATTAGTGAAGTATCATGGTCACAATTCAGAACGATGCTAGAATACAAAGCGAAATGGTACGGAAAAGAAGTCGTAACCGTAGCCAAAAACTTTGCTTCAAGTCAGCTATGTTCTAATTGCGGTCACAAACACAAAGACGTTAAAAATCTTGCTTTGCGTGAATGGACGTGTCCAACGTGCAACAGTTATCACCAAAGAGATTTTAACGCAAGTATCAATCTTCGTAATGAAGTATTACGATTAACCGCAGGAACTGTGAGGATAGCCTAATCCACAACTGACCAATAGGTTGGTGTTCTTAGGAATCCTCCACTTCAATCAGACCGTAAGGTCGATAAGTGGTAGGTAGTTCAAATCTGTTTATATTTGTTTCAAAGTGGGAAAAGTAATAAAAGAAATAATAAATTAGAACAAATTATTTAAAAGCAACATATATATAATAAAAGCCTTAGGAAAGGTTGTGGAAAAGTTGAAATATGTAATAGAGGCATTACGACGTCAGGAAGCAAAAGAAAAATTACCGGTTATTCGCATGGAGATCGATTATGAGCTTGTTACACTTCACGATGCATTACAGGTTGATGATAAGGTGGAAATTATTAAGTCAAAAGAACGGTTGGAGCAATTACGACTGCAATTGCTTAGGATAGAAAATGAATAGATGGTATAAAACGGGACCTCAATGAACATGATTCATATTAATATATGAATACATATTGAGGTTCTTTCATGATTTTGATTCAATTTCATGACTACAGTCCTCCTATTTGATACTATGAGAATACACAATAAATAGTGGAGGAAAACAGATGAATAACGAATTACGTAATATACATTACTTACAGGCTAAGGAATGGATATTTGAGGCGGGTAGAACCATTAGAAAAAAAATTAATGATCCTATGGTTGTAGATACAAAATCAAGCGCAAAAGACCTTGTTACTACAATGGATAAAAACACGGAATACTTCTTCGCTGAAAAGATTAGAAAAACATATCCTGATCATTTTCTTTTAAGTGAGGAAGGTTATGGGGACGACTTGGATTCAATGGACGGTACTGTTTGGATAATTGATCCGATTGATGGCACGATGAATTTTGTTCATCAGAGGCGCAATTTTGCTATATCAGTAGGTATTTACCATCAAGGTGTTGGAGAAATTGGCTTCATTTATGATGTAATGAGTGATGTTTTATACAGTGCCAAACGAAATAATGGGGCATTTAAAAATGATGAAAAATTAGAACCATTAAAAAAACATATAAACTTAGATGAATCCATTATTGGTTTAAATCATTATTGGCTATGTAATAATCATTTAGTTGATGAGATGGAAATGCAGAAATTAGTAAGAAAAGTCCGGGGAACGAGGACCTATGGTTCTGCGGCACTAGAATTTGCATTTGTAGCAGAAGGTATTATGGACGGTTATTTGACAATGAGCCTAGCTCCGTGGGATGTAGCAGCCGGAATTATTATTGTTAATGAAGTAGGGGGCATCACTACGAATATAAGTGGGGATCCTGTGAACATGCTTACGACTAATTCGGTATTAACGTGTAATCCCTCTATAAAGAATACAATCATAAATGATTATTTGTATAAAAAGAAGTGACCCAGTCGACTGAGTCACTTTCTCTTTCTCTTTAACGATAATCCATAACCCATAATTGCGAATCCTATAATTAAAAATAATAGAATTAACCAGATATTGCGAAAGGCAATTGCGATTCCAACTAGTAAGAACATCAAAATTACTAGAGACGCTAATAAAAGCATGGGAAAATTTAAATTTTTCATGATGACACCTCTATTTCTACATCAATTAGTATATAATATCCGCATGGAAAATTCAAAATGTTAATATAGTACTAGCATATGAATAAGAATTTTAGTATGATTAGAAAAGAGTTTGCAAGATTATTGGAGGAAACATATGATTTACGAATACATCATTAATAATTATGGTACAGAACACACTTACGCTATCTTTTATGTGCTTAATCTTATTTTTGGTATCCTTGCATTTAAATTGGGTTTTGCTAGAAAGCTACCAGTTATAAAATCAATATTAGTTTATATAATGCTTGCAATAGGAACATATATTATAACCATTTTCAGTATTCTTCCAACTGCAATGACACAAAAGCCGTTACCTATGACAGAAAGTTTAATTGTTATTGCCCTTGTAATGGGATTATATCGAATTCGTCTACATCAACAACGAAAATCAAAATAGCATAACTTAACGAAAGGCTGTTTTCCGAAGTATGGAATCTTAACTCGCAGTTGATATATAATGCGACGTAACTTGAGATGATGGTTGGTGCTTTTACTCGCTCTGGAAATACACTTCGCGCACCTTAGGGCGGCTGGCCTATCCTCCCGCAGGATAAGGAAAGCTCCGGCAGCATTACATCGCACGCAGAAAATTGGTCTGTATTTTCAAGGAGTCTTCGTCTATTCCGGTTGCTAATATAGTGCTATCTGATAATTAATAGCAGCGTAGCGAGAAAAAACTTATAATGCAGCTTTACCAGTTCGGGTGAGCGGAGGGAGGTGACTCCTGCGGGAACAGCACGTGTCCGAAGACCCCGCAGAGTGGTTTTCTCGAGGAGGCTGAGGCCGTGCCCGCGGAAAGCATCCGCCCGTAGCGATCCCGGACGGCGGCAATAGCACAACTTATAGAAATCAACTAAGCGTTACGTCGCATTTTATATCTATAGCAACAAACTCATGCGAAAAGAGCTTAACGAAAAAACTCCCATTGGGAGTTTTTATTGTTAGTTAAATTAATTCGTCTTTTCGTTTCTTTTTCTCATATAATCGAAAATTACCAGTCGCATGTCGCTTTCTGGTATTTTCATCAACTCTGTTGTAGCATGTATCACATAAATACATATGAATTCTGCGATTTCTTAATCGTTTAGCTTCGAAAGAGTTGTCTTCAATGGATTCAATCGTATCGCAAATTACACATTTAACTTGCATATTTTCACCTCTAAACTAGGCTTTTATACCTTATACTATAACATATGATAGGCGACTAGTGAAAGAGGTATATATAGAAGGTTTTATCTTAAAATAGATTGGGAACAGTTATATAAGATAAATAGTTGAAAGGGCGATTCGATGAAAAAACGATGTGCTTTATCAGTAGTTGGAGCAATGGGAGCAAGTGTAGCAAGTGTAGCAGGTTATTTCTTAACAAAACAGGAAAATAGAGAAAAAGTTAAAGAAAAGGCAAAGTCTTTTACAAAAAGAATGAAGCGTAATGATACGCATTCAACGTTAGAAGATGCTGGCATTCCAGATCAAACGGGAAATAAAGATCCTGCACAGCTTGAAAATGCAAAAATGGTCTCTGAAGGTTCACAATTTGGCGTTGAATATTATAATGAAGTTAAAGCAGAAAATAATGAAGATAGTTTTAAAAAATAAATATAAGTAAGAGGGGGTTTTCTTCCTTTAAGAAAACCCCCTCTTACTTTTTATTCCTGATTCTGTTGATGTGATTGCTCTTCTTCAATTTCATCTAACTGTTGTTCATCTTCTTCTGGGATTACTTCTTTATTTTGGTCTGGACCTTGTGGTCGGTCATCATTGATGGGGAAGTCCGGCATATATCTACCTACTATTGCGGACAGTTCATCCACAACTCCTTGGACGGGATGTCCTTGGTTAATTTTATTTCCCATTCCACGTAGTCTTTCCATAACGTCCGCATCGGCAACAACCACTGCAGTTTTACCATATGGGTCATGTTGTAAAGCTTCTAAAACTGAATACTTAATGGACCCTACTCTAGAACGGTCTAGTTCTTGATCGACATCGATTCCTACAACAGCATATGGACCTGCTACGACAGATGCAGCATCATTAACATTTGGCACACTACTTGCAATGTTTGCCAAATGATCAGCCATTTCTCCGTTATTTAAATCTTTTCGTTGATTAGGATCAGAATTCTCTACCTGAACAAAACGATCTGTATTATTTGTATCCTCAGTTGGCAAAGATTCCTCCTCTTGTTGTTGACAGCCAACCATTAAAATAACAATTAAGCTTGAAAGTATCCCTAAACGTAAAATCATAAAGTACTCCTCCTTTAAAGGGACATAGGCTAAATCCTGTTATTTTATTTTGGTTTTAATGGGTTAAATTATACTTATAGCGTCAAATTTCCATAAAAACAGATTAGAAAACTTGGCAATCGCCAAGTTTTTATGGCGAATGGCCTAGTTGCACTTATGCAGATAAGGAAAGTTTTATGCTTTCTTATCTGCCAAAAAAAGCTGTTACAACATGTAATCAGCTTTTTACGGAATCTATTCTATTATTATTTTTTGAACTCCAACGATTGGATTATCTTTATTTGAGCCATCTTGATAATAAAGGTGGACAGGACCGTTCTCTTTTAATGGCTTACCATCAATAGCGAAAAGTAAGTAACTATTTTTTAGCTGTGTGAGGGAAACAGATACATCATCTGAATCGGTAACAAGCTTGGCTGATTTTGCATTGTTTTTAATTTCTGCATGGTCGATAAATTCATGAAGTGGCATTACATATGAATTTTCTAAAATTTTCTCTCTCTCAAATTTGGAAATACTCTTATTTACTGGAGGGTTAATCTTTTGTTGATATATTTCACGATTCCACCTTTGTGCTGCTTGCTCCAATTCATCGACTTCTTCAGTAATATTATTTTTTTCATTGAACGCTTCGTCTAATAAAACTTTACGATCATCAAAAATCCATACTGTAGGATCGAGTGTTATGCTATATGTAACATTTCCTATAATAGGTACTATCATTATTTTCCCACCTTTTTTATATTTCTTTAACAAGAATAGCAGACATATATAATTTTTTCATCACTTAAGTACGCATGAAGAAAAATTCAAATTTAATTTTAATTTTATTTGCATTTTCCCACATCTAACGATAATATAAATAGAAGGAAACTTATTTTATTTAGAAAGTAAACAATACTATCAATCATACCTTTTACCATTTAAAATGGTGAAAAGCTATGTCTCTAACGGAGGGGATTAATTTGATTCCTGAGGTGACTGTAGATCATCGTGAAAAAGCTTATGCCCTTCTTAAGGCTGATGCAGATAAAATATTGAGGTTAATAGAAGTTCAAATTGAAAACTTAACTATGCCCCAATGTCCATTATATGAAGAAGTTTTAGATACACAAATGTTTGGTCTGTCACGAGAGATCGATTTTGCTGTGCGACTAAACTTAGTCAGCGAGACTGAAGGTAAAGTTCTTCTGGAAAATTTGGAGAGGCAGCTCAATATATTACATGATGCAGCACAAAAATCAGTATGACATATTTATTGTACTGATTTCATGTGTTTACAATTAACCAAAACTTTGCCGGCTTATAAATGGCAAGGTTTTTTTATTTAAGATCTACCTTTAAATCTATTATATAATAAAAGTAATCATATAGGATGGAAGTATATGATAAGACATATTCTCAAAATATGATACACTATTCAATGTAATGTGTTATACTTTTTGAAATTCAATTATCTTCTATCTTAATTACATATGTTGGGGAGAAGTAAGATGATGCAGAAATTAAAAGATTATGATTTCACGTTAATGATAACACCAATACTTCTATCAGCTTTTGGGTTAGTAATGATCTATAGTGCCAGTATGGTTGTTGCAGTAGTTGAAGGACTTGAAAGTACACATTATTTTTTTAGGCAAATTCAATGGTTTACAATCGGATTATTGGGTTTCATATTTTGCAGTATATTCCCTTACAAGTACTATCAGAATTTAATGAAGTTATTGATTGTTATTATTATTCTGCTATTAATTAGTGTATTATTTTTAGGTACAACGGTTAATAATGCAAGGTCTTGGTTCCAATTCGGTCCTGTTAGTTTTCAACCAGCTGAATTTGCAAAAATAGGTCTTATTATGTATTTGGCATCTATTTACTCAAAAAAACAATCGTACATACATGACTTTAATAAAGGAGTATTACCCCCACTTATCCTTACCGGGATCATTTTAGGACTAATTGTATTGCAACCTGACATTGGAACTGCTGCTATTATCTTTCTAATTGCATGTTCAGTTATTTTTAGTGCAGGAATCCGATTTAAACATCTATTAATCCTTGTTTTTATAGGTTTAATTGTTGTAGCAATTGCAGTACCAAATATGGTTACAGACGTGAGAGTTTCCCGTTTTACAGGAGCATACCAGCCGTTTGAAGCCCCTGAGACCGGTGGATATCAGCTGATTCAATCCTATTTAGCTATAGGTGTTGGAGGAATAACAGGAGAGGGGCTTGGTCAAAGCGTACAAAAGCTGGGTTATTTAACACAAGCTCATACTGATTTTATAATGGCCGTCATCGCTGAAGAATTAGGCTTCATAGGTGTAATAATTGTTATAAGTATGATAGCTACCATTGTCTTACGTGGTATTTTTATTTCAAGAAAATGTAAGGATAGCTTTGGAGCATTGTTAGCACTTGGTATTTCATCCATGGTAGGTATTCAAGCATTTATTAACTTGGGAGCAATATCTGGTATTTTACCTATTACAGGTGTCACATTACCATTTGTGAGTTATGGTGGATCATCTTTATTGGTATTGCTAGCCTCCATGGGTATTTTAAATAATATAGCAAAAACCGTTAAACAGCATGAACAACAACAACCTGCAACGGTGCAAACAGAGCAAAATGAAGAGAGATATGCATTTAATAACAGAGGAGGAAAAACATGGCTGAGTTAAATCAAATTAACAAAGTTTTAGTCGCAAATCGTGGTGAAATAGCAATTCGGGTTTTTCGTGCTTGCACCGAACTCAACATACGAACTGTTGCAATATATTCGAAGGAAGATACAGGATCATACCATAGGTACAAAGCAGATGAGTCCTATTTAATTGGAGAAGGAAAAAAACCGATTGATGCTTATTTGGATATTGAGGGTATTATTGAGCTTGCCAAAAGTGTTGATGTCGATGCTATTCACCCAGGTTATGGTTTCTTATCAGAGAATATTCACTTCGCTAAGCGTTGCGAGGAAGAAGGAATCCAGTTCATTGGGCCTACAAGTGAACATTTAAATATGTTTGGCGATAAGGTTAAGGCAAGGACACAAGCTATTCATGCCGGACTGCCAGTAATTCCAGGTACGGATGGGCCAGTATCTTCTTTAAAAGAGGTAGAAGCATTCGGAGAAAAACATGGGTATCCAATTATCATCAAAGCATCACTTGGTGGGGGTGGCCGTGGTATGCGGATTGTTCGAGCAAATAGTGGTCTTTCTGAAGCGTATGACCGTGCAAGATCAGAGGCTAGAGCAGCTTTTGGTAGTGATGAAGTGTACGTTGAAAAGCTGATTGAAAATCCTAAACATATTGAAGTGCAAATTATGGGTGATATACATGGGAATTTGGTTCATTTATATGAAAGAGATTGTTCCGTTCAAAGGAGACATCAAAAAGTAGTTGAAATAGCCCCAAGTGTCTCACTGTCTGAGAGTTTAAGAGAAGAAATATGTCATGCAGCTGTTGATTTAATGAAAAATGTAAATTATGTCAACGCAGGAACAGTCGAATTCCTGGTCACGGATGAGGATTATTTCTTTATTGAAGTAAATCCACGCGTACAGGTTGAACACACCATAACAGAAATGATAACTGGTATTGATATTGTTCAAACACAACTAAAAGTAGCAGACGGACAAGACATTCATTCGTCTTCTATTGGCATACCAACTCAAGATAAAGTTGTAACAAATGGCTTTGCTATTCAATCTCGAGTAACTACGGAGGATCCTCTTAATAATTTTATGCCGGATACCGGGAAAATCATGGCATATCGTACAGGGGGCGGATTTGGTGTTAGACTCGATGCTGGGAATGGATTTCAAGGCGCGGTTATCTCGCCTCACTATGATTCCTTATTAGTAAAAGTGTCAACCTGGGCATTAACGTTTAATCAGGCAGCACTAAAGATGGTTCGTAATTTAAAAGAGTTTAGAATCCGGGGTATAAAAACAAATATCCCGTTTTTAGAAAACGTTATCCTGCACGAAAAATTTCTATCCGGGCAATATAGTACAACGTTTATTGATCAATCTCCGGAATTATTCGTCTTTCCAAAACGTAAAGACCGTGGTACAAAAATGCTTACTTATATTGGACATACTACTGTGAATGGTTTTGAGGGGTTAACTAAAAAGAAAAAACCAGTGTTCAGTCCCCCGGCTGTTCCAAAAGTTGGGTTACGAGAAGAAATCTCCGCTGGAACGAAACAGATTTTAGATGAACGTGGCCCAGAAGGTTTAGCTAATTGGCTTAAAGAACAAAATAATGTCATGCTAACGGACACAACTTTTCGTGATGCACATCAATCATTGTTAGCGACACGTGTAAGAACAAAGGATTTATTGCAAATAGCTGAGCCAACTGCACGCATGCTCCCTGAGTTATTTTCTGTGGAAATGTGGGGCGGTGCTACATTTGATGTTGCTTACAGGTTTTTAAAAGAAGACCCGTGGGATCGATTATTGAAAATGAGAGAGAAAATGCCTAACGTGTTAATGCAAATGTTATTACGTGCAAGTAATGCAGTTGGGTACAAAAATTATCCCGATAATCTAATCAATGAATTTGTAGAGAAAAGCGCAGCAGCTGGAATAGACGTGTTCCGTATATTTGATAGCCTGAACTGGGTAGAAGGTATGAAACCAGCTATTCAAGCAGTCCGAGAAAACAATAAGATTGCAGAGGCATCGATGTGTTATACAGGTGATATCCTAGATGCTGGTCGCTCTAAATATGATTTAGCATATTATCAAAATTTAGCAAAAGAACTTGAGAATTCCGGTGCACATATTTTAGGGATAAAAGATATGGCAGGCTTACTAAAGCCTGAAGCTGCATATCAATTAATTTCTACCTTAAAGGAAACCATAGATATTCCTATTCATTTGCACACACATGATACAAGCGGGAATGGAATACACATGTATGCCCGTGCAATTGATGCAGGGGTAGACGCCGTTGATGTTGCAAATGGGCCGATGGCTGGTTTGACATCACAACCAAGTGCCCAAACGTTATATCATGCATTAGAAGGTACGAGTCGTCAGCCTAAGATAAATATAGATTCCTTTGAAAAACTTTCGCATTATTGGGAAGGAATTCGAGAATATTATCAGGATTTTGAAAGTGGAATGAAATCGCCACATACAGAAATATATTTTCATGAAATGCCTGGTGGACAATATAGTAATTTAAAACAACAAGCTAAAGCGGTTGGACTTGGAGAACGTTGGAACGAGGTGCAAACTATGTTCCGACAGGTCAATGATATGTTTGGTGATGTTGTGAAGGTCACACCTTCATCTAAAGTTGTAGGGGATATGACTCTGTTCATGGTTCAAAACAATTTAACCGAAGATGACATTTATGAACGCGGAGAATCTATTGATTTTCCAGACTCTGTTATTGAATTTGCTCAAGGATACATCGGACAGCCTTACCAAGGGTTCCCTCAAGAATTGCAACGTATCATTCTAAAGGGGAAAAAACCTATTAAAGTAAGGCCTGGTGAATTACTTGATCCAATTGATTTCCATCAATTGAAACAATCTCTTTTCAAATCACTTGATCGCCAAGTAACCAGTTTTGATATGATTTCATACGCACTATATCCAAAGGTATATATGGATTATCAAAAGGTCTATGAGAAATATGGAAATATTTCCGTTCTAGATACACCGACTTTTTTCTATGGAATGAAACTAGGCGAGGAAATTGAAGTGGAAATTGAACAAGGAAAAACATTGATCGTTAAATTAGTGTCTATTTCAGAACCTCAATCAGACGGAACGCGTGTCGTTTATTTTGAATTAAATGGTCAATCACGTGAGGTTGTTGTTAAGGATGAGAATGTAAAATCACAGCTTATAACAAAACCTAAAATTGACCCGAACAATGAAAAACAGATCGGCGCAACAATGCCGGGAACAGTTATTAAAGTTATTTGTGAAAAAGGGGAAAAGGTAAATAAGGGTGATTATTTATTAATCACAGAGGCGATGAAGATGGAAACAACAGTTCAGGCTCCATATTCTGGTGTAATTAAAGAAATATACGTCAAAAATAATGAGGCAATAGCTGTTAACGATTTACTGATTGAATTTGAGTAGTAAATGAAAAGGTAGAAGAAATCAATTGATTTCTTCTACCTTTTTTTAGGCTTTAGGAAATTATAAATTTGGAGTCTGTGGGTCATTTATTGACTGTGTAAGCCACGTCCAGCTCCGACGTACATGACAAGGAAGGCTTCGACAGCGAAACATCGCACGAAGAAAAAGCGAACTTCTTTTTCAAGAACGTGGCGAACTTAGTCTGTAAGGGCGCTTCTTTAATCTATAGAGGTCACGGTGGATTCGTCCTGATAACTTAATTCTTTTTCATACTTGGCACTTCTGGATGATAACAATATAAAGTAGCTAATCATCCCAAAATAACAAGTAATAACCAATGCATGGAGTAATGCAATTCCAAGATTTAACCTTGTAAATATAATCATAGCACCAAAAAAGACTTGAAGACTTATTAGTACTAATGTAGCGCTCCATCCCCAATACATGATCCGATTTGTTCGATAGTTTCTGATTACTTTGATGAAAAAGATAATCGTCCAAATAAATAGAAGTCCAGCAAATAACCTGTGCCCCATTTGAATCCATTGTACAAAATTGAAATTACCAAACGCTAAAGGTGAACTGTTTGTACAAAATGGCCAGTCACTACAGACTAAATTCGCATTGGTATGGCGAACCAGTGCACCCGTATATACGACGAATAACGTGTAAGCTGCCAATAAGTATATCTCAATGCGGTGTCTCTTTTGTACAATCAGCGATTTTGTATCAAATTTCTTATCAATTTCAAATATTAAAAGCATTAATAGAAAAATGGCTGCGAATGATATGAGAGAGATTCCAAAATGTGCGGCCAGCACAAAGTCAGATTGTCCCCACATTACTGCTGCTGCACCAATTAATGCTTGCAAGACTAAAAAAAATAGGGATAAAAAAGCTAAAAATTTCACTTCACGAATATGTCCAATAAACTTCCAGGAAAGTATAGACAATGTTAGAACTACTACCCCAACAGTTCCTGAAACTAATCTATGACTTAGCTCTATAATAAGTTCAGGTGTTATATTAGATGGTAAGAATTCTCCATCACATAATGGCCAGCTTGCTCCACAGCCAGCACCAGATTCCGTTTTTGTTACCAGTGCACCACCTATAAGAATAAAAATCATTCCTATTGTAGCGACAACTGATAGTGATTTTAATGTTTTGATCATGAATTAAGCCTCGCTTTATGTCTTATGTCAGTTACGCTATCTATATCATAATCCTTGCATATAGATTAAATCAATATAATTATGCACATGTCATAAAAACGACAATACATATCTTATCACTATTTATCACTATTTTCACTATAGAAAAATAAAAAACTCTTGCATTGTTGACGGTTATTTGCTAGAAATAGTGTAGGGGATATTTGCTTAGCTACACTACTGTGCCCATTTTGTGGGCAAACTACATATGCAATATTAGAATGGATGAAGGCTTCTAAGCCTTTCATTTTATTTTAGGCGTAAATTTCACAATTCTGTCACATTTAACGCTCTGAAAGCTAGTACAATAAAGCTATGTGGTTAAATAGAATGTAAAAGCATTCCATGATACAATTATTTTGATAGACAGGATACTTTTGGGAATACTTGATATTATGGGTAATGCTCGATATTGTGTTTCTATTGTTGGGATGTTAAAGGGGGGATAAATGTGATGGATAAGGTTGAAAGCAATCCACAGCTAGTGGGTAAAACGGTTATTACGAATGAAAAAGACACTACATTATTTGCGGATTTAAAAGCGCTGATTAAAGTAGGGATCGTTAATTCAAATTTGATAACAACTTTTGCCGGCTTTTGGTTGGCTTTGTATTTTACAAACATGTCATTTGCAGCAAATTGGGGAGTATTTATCTTGACAATGGCAGGAAGTGCTCTAGTTATCTCAGGAGGATGTATCCTTAATAACTGGTATGATGTAGATATTGATCCGGTAATGAAAAGGACTAAAAACAGACCTACTGTTACAGGTAATATTTCACTAAATATGGCATTATTTTTGGGGATTGCTACAACTACTGCTGGTCTAATTCTATTATTGCTTACCACTAAAGAGGCAGCCATTATTGGGTTCCTCGGTTGGTTCACTTATGTTGTTTTATATACAATGTGGTCGAAACGAAGATATACACTTAATACTGCTATAGGAAGTCTTTCAGGGGCAGTCCCCCCTTTAATAGGATGGGCAGCTATTGATCCAAATCTCCATATAGTAGCTATTGTCCTGTTTCTTATTATGTTTATTTGGCAAACCCCTCATTTCTTAGCGTTGGCTATGAAAAAATGTAAGGATTATAAAGCAGCAGGGATACCAATGTTGCCAGTTGTTCATGGTTTTGAATTTACAAAACGGCAAATAGTTGTATATATTGCATGCTTGTTACCTCTGCCTTTTTTCTTATCTCCTTTAGGAACTACATTTTTAGTAATTGCTACTCTATTAAATGTAGGTTGGTTAGTAATGGGAATAAGTGGCTTTTTCATGAAAGATGATTTGAAATGGGCAAATATGATTTTTATTTACTCGTTAAATTATTTAACAATCTTGTTCTTAATGATGGTAGTAGTAACACTGGATTTCCCCTTTATTTAAAATTAGTTTTTTAGTATCTAGTTAGAATTACTTAATCATCAAGGTTTCATATGTACTTTTCGTATGGAAATGATAAAGAAGTAAAAAAGAGAAAGAGAGGTATTAATACATGATAGGTTGGATGGGAAAATTTCGAGCTCTGTTTCTGTTAAGTTTAGTAGCACTTGTTCTATCAGGTTGTGGAAAGGAGAACTTAACAGCTCTTGTACCTAAAGGTTATGGTGCTGAATCCTCCATGGACTTGATTATTCTTACAACTGTAGTTATGTTATTTGTATTTTTAATCGTTATGCTTGTTTATGTAATTGTTTTAGTACGTTTTCGGAAGAAAAAGGGTCAAGAGGATTTCATTCCGAAACAAGTGGAAGGAAACAAAACGCTTGAAACTATTTGGACAATTATTCCTATATTGTTATTATTAGTAATTGCTGTTCCAACAGTGGCTGCTACATTTGATTTGGCAGATCAAAACGGTTCAAGTGAAGGCATAAACATACAAGTAACCGGTAATCAATATTGGTGGCATTTTAACTACATGGGTGAAGAAATACAAACTAGTCAGGACTTATACATTCCTGAAGGAGAAAGAGTATACTTAAACATGTTATCCTCCGATGTTATCCATTCATTTTGGGTACCTAGTATTTCAGGGAAAATGGATGTTAACCCTGAAAACGAAAATAGAATGTACATCGAAGCGTACGAAGAAGGCGTATATTGGGGTAAATGTGCTGAACTTTGTGGACCTTCTCATTCCTTGATGGACTTTAAAGTAGTTGTTGTAAGTCCTGAAGAATATGATCAATGGATAGAAGATATGCAGAATGTTGACCCTGAAGAAGAACCACTAGATGCGGTTGCACAAGAGGGTAAAGCACTCTTTGAAGAAAATAGTTGTATGGGTTGTCATGCGATAGGCTCATCACCAGCTCAAGTTGGTCCAAATTTAACTAACTTTGGAGATCGTTCAACTGTTGCAGGTATTTTAGAACCTACAAAAGATAATTTGACCACCTGGATTATGGATCCGGAATCAATCAAACCCGGAAATAAAATGACCGGTAATTATCCTGACCTTACTGAAGAGGAAGCAGATAAAATTGCAGAGTACCTAATGCAATTGCAACCATCTGAAGTAACACCAGATAGTGCAGGAAATTAATACACATAAAAAAATATTTTAAGGGATGTAAGACGTAAAGGGAGGTTACAGTAGTGAGTAAAGCAGCTACTCAGAAAAGAGGATTCGGCGCTGTATTATGGGATTATTTAACCACTGTTGATCATAAAAAAATCGGTCATTTGTATTTATTTGGCGGTGGCTTTTTCTTCATACTTGGTGGATTAGAAGCAATGATAATCCGAATTCAGCTAATCAAACCAAACAATGATTTTGTAAGTGCTGGTTTGTATAATGAAATGATTACAATGCACGGTACTACCATGATATTCCTGGCAGCCATGCCGATATTATTAGGGTTAATGAACGCAGTTATGCCATTACAGATAGGTGCAAGAGATGTTGCCTTTCCGTTTTTGAATTCGTTAGGCTTCTGGCTATTTCTGTTTGGTGGTATATTGCTGAACTGTAGTTGGTTTTTAGGTGGTGCTCCAGATGCTGGTTGGACAGCATATGCACCGTTATCGACGACTACACCTACTCATGGTGTTGACTTTTATATCATGGGACTACAATTATCAGGTGCGGGTACATTAATAGGTGGAATTAACTTCCTCGTTACGATTGTTAATATGCGTGCTCCTGGTATGACATACATGCGAATGCCATTATTCACCTGGACAACATTTATAGCAAGTTCACTGATTTTATTTGCCTTTCCGGCATTAACAGTTGGCTTATTCCTATTAATGTTTGACCGTATGTTCGGTGCTGCTTTCTTTGATGTAGCTTTAGGTGGTAATTCCATTATTTGGGAGCATATATTCTGGATATTTGGACATCCGGAGGTATACATTTTAATTTTACCTGCGTTTGGTTTATTCAGTGATATATTCTCTACATTTTCTAAGAAACGATTATTTGGATATACGGCAATGGTATTCGCAACAGTGTTAATTGCATTTTTAGGATTTATGGTTTGGGCCCACCACATGTTTACAGTTGGCCTAGGCCCAGTAGCGAACTCTATATTTGCAATTGCAACAATGGCAATAGCTGTTCCAACTGGTATTAAAATATTCAACTGGCTCGGTACGATGTGGGGCGGAAGTATTACAATCAATTCAGCAATGTTATGGGCATTAGCATTTATACCATCCTTTACTGTCGGTGGTATGACTGGGGTTATGGTAGCTTCAGCAGTTGCTGACTATCAGTACCATGATACCTATTTCGTTGTTGCACACTTCCACTATGTAATTGTTGGTGGAACCTTATTTGGTATACTAGCAGGTCTTCATTACTGGTGGCCGAAAATGTTTGGTAAGATCCTTCATGAAGGTATGGGTAAACTTGCATTTTGGACATTTTTCATTGGATTCCATTTAACATTCTTTATTCAGCACTTCCTAGGATTAATGGGTATGCCACGTCGTTACTGGGTGTACCTAGAAGACCAAGGATTAGATTTCGGTAACCTTGTTAGTACGATAGGCGCATTCTTTATGGCGTTTGGGGTTATAGTATTTTTGATTAACGTTATTTACACAACCGTTAAAGGAGAAAAAGCTGCTGATGATCCATGGGATGGCCGTACGCTTGAGTGGGCAACATCATCACCACCTGCTTTTTATAACTTTAAACAAACACCACTTGTACGTGGCTTAGATCCTTTATGGATTGAAAAGACAGATGGAAATGGTAAAATGACACCTGCAGAACCATTAGGTGATATTCATATGCCTAATAATTCATTTGTACCGTTTGTAATGTCTCTAGGATTCTTTATTGCAGGGTTTGGTTTTATTTATCAAACCGATCATAAAGCATGGTTAATCGTACTGTTTGCTGGAATGGCAATTGGGCTTGGATCCATGTTATACAGATCACTAAAAGATGATCATGGATATCATATTACAAAAGAAGAACTTGAAAGGGAGGCTGACTAACATGAGTCACGATCATTCCTTAAACCCTGAAACAATGCCAAATGAACCAGAAAAAGCCACCCTCGAAGGAAAAAACAAATTTACTGGATTATGGTTCTTTCTAGGCGGGGAAACGGTTCTATTTGCTACTTTATTCGGAACCTATTTAGCTTTGAGAAATTCAACAGCTGGGGGACCGTCATCAGAAGAAATCTTTGGTCTAGAACTTGTGTTTATTATGACCATATTATTACTAACAAGTTCATTAACAAGTGTTTATGCTATGTACCATATGAAGAATAATAACTACAAGAAAATGCAATTATGGTTAATAATCACAGGTTTACTTGGACTTGGATTCCTATCATGTGAAATATATGAGTTTGTACACTATATTACACATTATGAATTTACTTTCCGTTCATCGGCATTTGGGTCAGCCTTCTATACATTGGTAGGATTCCATGGAGGTCACGTATTATTTGGACTGTCATGGCTAGCGGCCTTGTTGATTCGTAATGGAAAACGAGGATTAAACTTATACAACGCACCTAAATTTTATGTATTCAGTCTCTATTGGCACTTTATTGATGTCGTATGGGTATTTATCTTTACTGTTGTATATTTAATGGGAAAGGTGGGTTAAATAATGGAAAACACCAATTCCGATAACGTAAATCCGTACCAGAAACAGAAAAATAAGGAAGAAATGAAAAAACAATTAATTACCTTTGCAGCTATGATTGTGTTTACTCTTATTGCTTTTTCAATCGTTGCTACAGAGTTAATGCCTAGTATGTTTGTTGTACCCATATTGCTAATATTAGCAGTGATTCAGGTTGGGTTTCAGTTTTATTACTTCATGCATTTGAAGGATAAAGGGCATGATATGGTGGCTGTCATGATTTTCGGTGGAGTATTTGCTGCAATGCTAACTTTAGCTGGATTAGTGGCTATTACGTGGTGGTAATTAATTCAAGCAAATAATTGAAATGATCGGGAGTATTTTCCCGATCATTTTTTCTTAGTAGATAAGAAAGTATAAAACTTTCTTATCTACATAAGTGCAACTAAGGCTTTCACCATTGGGGCTTGCACTCCAGAGCATAAGGGCTTCTAAGAAAGCAAAGTACGCTTACTAAGAATTCCTTTAACGGTAAGCCCAGTTTTCTAACGTTTTGTGTTTTTTACCAAATTTGTCACATAACATTGTTTGTAATATGATGAAATACGTTATAATAATAAGATATTATCCTATTTGGAGTGAATTTACCATGTGGTTAGAATTACAAATTTTCGGTTTCCGTGCCCTTTGGAGTCCATACTTTTTCTTATTTGTATTGGGACTTGCTTTAGCGTATTTTCTTATAACCGGTCCGTTCCGTCATAAATTTGGTGGGGAGGAACGGCCAAGTGTAAAACAGCAAATAATGTTTTATATAGGCTTACTGTTACTATATATTGTGAAGGGTGGTCCAATTGACCTCTTATCACATATTATGCTAACAACTCATATGATTCAAATGGCTCTCTATTATTTAGTTTTTCCTATTCTAATGCTAAAAGGAATTCCAGTTTGGATTTGGGAAAAGATTTTATATAAACCAGTAATTAAGCCAGTTATAAAGCTCTTGACTATGCCGATTATTTCTTTATTACTGTTTAATACATTATTTTCAATGTATCACTTACCAGCAATTTTCGATTATGCAAAATCTTCACAAGTTGTTCATACATCCATTTCACTTATTATTCTTTTTGCGGCTTTTATCGTGTGGTTGCCAATATTATCACCGCTCAAAGAATTCGATCGTATGAAGCCAATATTAAAACTTGGTTATATATTTGCTAACGGAGTGTTGATTACACCAGCATGTGTATTAATTATTTTTGCAGATGTTCCTTTATTTGCAACATATACTCAAGATGGTGCATGGATGCAAGCGTTAAGTTTATGTGTTCCTGGAGATGTATTACAAGGACTTACGTATGCAATTTCTGGCCCTGAAATGTTTTCCCCTATGAGTACACTTGAAGATCAACAGCTTGGTGGTATCATTATGAAAATAATGCAAGAGATTACGTATGGTATTATTTTAGCAAGGATATTTTTTGGCTGGTTCAATAAAGAGAGTCTTAAAGTTGACCCATTGCCTTCAGTTAGTCCTAGTGAATCTCATTAGATGAAAATATGGTGAAAAACATGAGTTTCACTTCATGCGAAACTCGTGTTTTTATTATGAGATAGATTTAGAATAATTACTATCCATAGTATTAGGTTATTATGTACAGCAACACTCAATAGAAAGGATTCGTGAAAAATGCATTTATTACCGACGATCAGTACGTTTTTTATTCTTTTGAGTGCTATTTTAGTAGCATTTGGATGGCGCTTCATCATAAAAGGAAAGCCGACACTACATAAAAAGACTATGCTCTTTGCAGCAGTAAGCGCATTATTATTTTTCATCATTTATGTTTCTCGTACTATATTTGTTGGTAACACAAGCTTCGGTGGTCCTGATGAAATGAAACTTTATTATACTATCTTTTTAATCTTCCATATTTTTCTAGCAACAACTGGTGCAGTTTTTGGATTAGTAACGATAACATTGGCACTAAAACGTAAAATCAGTATACATCGTAAAATAGGCCCTGTAACAAGTATTATTTGGTTTTTTACTGCTATAACTGGAGTGATGGTTTATTTGCTGTTGTATGTGCTATATGAAGGTGGAGAAACAACGAGTATGATTAAAGCAATATTAGGATCATAAAAAAAAGTGAGAGCATCTCAGCTCTCACTTTTTTTTGGTAGATAAGAAAATATATTAACTTTCTAGACATAGAAGCCAAGTTTTCTAATCTTAAATTTTTACATTCCATTTAATAATTCCAGCCTCTTTTGCTGAGTTAAAGGCAATCACAAACAATGGGCCAAGAATAAATCCTAATATACCTAAAAGTTTTAACCCTAAAAACATAGCAATTAATGTTGCAAGGGGGGATAACCCTATATGTTGTCCCATCATTTTAGGTTCTATTGTCCTTCGTATAGCAAGTAAAACGATGGCAAGGACAGATAGTTGCACACCCATTACGGTATCGCCAGCTAAGAACATAAAGAGCGCCCAGGGACCGACGATGATAATGGATCCGATTATTGGAATAAAGTCTACAATCCAAATAATTAAAGACATGACGAGTGCAACTTCTGGAACAATGAAAAGCAAGCCAATTAGAGAACCTAAAAATATAAAAATACTTATAAGAAATTGTGCCTTTAAGAATCCTAATACTACTTTTGAAAGTCTTGTGTTCATAAAGGAAACTTTTTCTGCTGTTTCTTTTGTCAACAGATTATATGCTTTTGCTTTAAGTAGAGGCATCTCAAGTAAAAATAGGAATAAAGCGATCAAGTATACTAGAAAACTAATTAAATACTGCGGAACCTTCGCAAAGATTTGAGCAATGTTTTCTAGCGTAATCTTTTCCTTTGCTGTTTCACTTAATGCATTTATATTTTCTTCTACACTGTCCGAAATTGTATCAACGAATTCATCTGGCAGGTTTTGTGTGTAAACTTCAATACTGGATTCCCAATCTTGGTAGATGTTGTTTATTTGATTGAAATGAGAGTTAACATCTTCAACAAAAGTTACAACTTGTGTAACAGTTTTTGTCACAACAAAAGTACCAGCAAATCCAACAATCATAAGAAATAATAAAAATACGATTATAACAGAATTTCTTCGATTGACTTTAACTCTGCGTTGGAATAGTCTTACGATTGGATTCAGCATAAGTGCAGTTATAAAAGCTAGTATTAATGGAACAGAAATAGGTAAGATAAAATAAATGAATGGTATTAATAATACTAATAAAAAAAGTAAAGTCCATTGGCGTTTTGTAATATTGCGAAACAAGGTAATAAGATGTCTCCTTTCGTAAAAACTCATCTATGTACTTATAAAAAATATAGCACTTATTTTGGAATTTGAACAGATAAATAAAACCAACTACTTAAATTCAATATTAGCAGTTGGCTTTATAATGTTATTCTTTATTTTTTGTATGTTTCAATTTCCTCTTTAATTTTTGCAACGAGACCGTTAGCTCGTTCTACAAGGTTTTCTGGAAAATTCTCTTGTTCGCCATATTCTACACCGTGAGGGTAATAGTGTTTTCCTAAAAGTGGTGCTGATAACTTGATTACTGCGTTCCCTTTGTCAACGTCACCTTCAATGGCATATCCTTGTATACGAATATAATATGTAATATTTTTTTCTTTTGAGCCAATTTTATAGTCATATGTTACACGTTCGTAATCCCACTGACCTGCTCGGATAAATGCATTTCTCCCCATTAGGTTATCTAGTGGTTTTACATCAACCATTGCATCTTCAATACCTGTGTTTTCTAATCTCATATTTTCCACCTCACATAATTGTCCTCACAAAACTATAATAGTACGAAATTGATCAACTTGCAATCGAAAAGGAAATTTATTGAATGATGAAAGAAAGTTTTTGTTTCGGGGACAATATAAGTGGATGTCAAAATTTTTAGGAGGGAAATGATGAAATCTGTAAAAGATATCATGAGCACCGATGTGGTATTCTGCAGCAAAGAAGATTCTCTATATGATGCAGCTGTAAAAATGAAAGAAAGAAATGTAGGCGTAATTCCTTTGTGCACTGAAAAAAATGAGCTAGTAGGTGTTGTAACAGATAGAGACCTTGTTTTACGTGGTTATGCAGAGAAAAAAGATTCTACAGCTACCATACAAGAAGTAATGAGCGAACAGTTACATTCTATAGCTCCGGATACATCTGTCCAAGAAGCAAGTGGATTAATGGCTGATCATCAAATACGAAGGCTTCCGGTAGTTGATGACGGTAAATTAGTAGGAATGCTCTCCTTAGGTGACCTTTCATTAGAAGACATGTCCAATGATGCTGCTGGTCATGCACTAGAGGAAATTTCAGAACGGCCAGAAGTACATTAATATAGTATAATAAAACAACCGTACACGTATGCGGTTGTTTTATTTTTTATTAAAAATGAAATAATATAGAGGTGAATGTAATAAATAGTAATTACATATAGTTAATTAATCAAATAAATAAAAGGGGAAGGCATTTATGCGTTTTATTAGATTTTTGGTAATCATCTTTATAGTATCCTTAGTAGGCTTTTATTTACTAGAAAAGAATGAGTTATCACCAAATGAAGCTGTAGACCAAGTCAGTAAGATTTTAAAAGAAAAGAAAAACATGATGGAAACAAAAGAAATATCAGAAAAACGCACAAAAATACCCCTAGAGGGCGATATTTTTCAGTGGATAGGCAAAGATTCAAACGAGTTAACGAAAGAGCTTGGTGAACCCTTTCGTAATGATTTAAGTGCATATGGATATACATGGTGGGTGTACACGGATCAAAAGGAGCAATATGTTCAGTTTGGTGTTGAAGAAAATGAAGTTAAATCCGTTTATGCAACAGGTAATAATTTATCAACTGAACCGGTTCAAATTGGACAAACTTACGAGTCGATGAATAATGAATTTTCGTTTTCAGAGGAAGTAACATACAGTAAAGGTATATCATCATACACGTTTAGGTTAAACGAAGAAGATCGCCTGACTAGACCACTTGTCAAAATAACGAATGACGTTTTTGTACAGTATTATTTTGATACATTTACCAGTAAACTTTCTTCTATTCGATTAGTTACAGGTGATATTTTATTAAGGCACCGACCTTATGAAGTGGAGTATCGTGGGAGTTTACCTGAAAAACTAGATGTTTCTGAGGAAGAATGGGCTGAAATTGAAAGTGGCATGGAACAACAAATTTTTGATATTACAAACGTAATGAGAAAACAATATCAAAAATCGGGTCTACAATGGGAAGAAAATGTAAGCGAAGTAGCTTTTCTGCATAGTAAAGATATGGAGGAAAATCAATATTTTTCTCACTATGGATTAAACGGAGATGGGTTAAAAGAACGTCTAGGAGCTAAAGAAATATATTATCTTGGTGCAGGTGAGAATATAGCTGCTCAATACCCCGATGCACCTGCAGCCATGGAGGGATGGCTCAATAGCAAGGGTCATAGAGAAGCTTTATTAAAAGACGACTATACTCATTTGGGGGTAGGTGTCTATCGCTTTTACTATACCCAAAATTTCCTTGAGAAACCTTTATAAGTATCTGAAACACTTACATTACAAAATGTAGGTGTTTTTTTTCCGTTCTCACAGTGTTCCCTCGTTATACATAAATTAATTAGTAACAGATAACTAAATAAAGAGGTGGAATTGATGATGGAAAGTAAATTACATCCAACTATACGTGATTTTAAGGCGTTTATAAATAAGCATCCAAGACTAATTGAGGAAGTCAGGAAAAGTGGTAGATCATGGCAAGAATACTATGAGAAATGGATATTGTTGGGAGAAGATGATCCTTTATGGGAACAATACAAAGTATCATCATCAACAGATGATGATACAGATGATGGAAATAAAAGTCATAAAGAACTCTTTGCACAATTAAAGAAGCTTACTGAAAATGTTGATCTGAACAAGATTCAAAAGCAAGCTCATCAATTAAACAGCACTATATCAACGATCCAGGAAGCCTTAGGTCAATTTCAAGCTTCCAATAAGCAAGGTAATCCAAGAAAAAATACTGAGTCTAATTTTAACTGGTTTCAGGATTAAGGAGTGAAAACATGCAACAAAGCATACATGATTATTTAATAACACGTCCAGATCTACAACGTTTTGTACGTTATAATCCTGTTTGGTATCGTTATCTAACACGAGATCCAGCTATGATTTATAAGATGGAAAAAGAGGCTAAGAAGTTTTATGGGAAAACATTTCCTCAGAAATTAGGTAAAATTAGTGATCAAGTTCAAATGGTAAGTATGCTTGTCCAATTTGCCGGTGCAATGAAGGATTAATTGAATTATCATTTCCATGACGAACATAAAATGGTAAGATAATGCTATGGAGGTGATTTATTTGATAGCAACCATGGAATACGTAGATATACTAGATCGATCTGAAGCAATAGGTAAAATGATATTAGAATCAGAAGTAGTAGAGGACTACGAAAATTCCCGTAAAGCACTACAAGAAGATGCAGAATCACAACAGCTTATAAAAGCTTTTATAGATATAAAGAATCACTATGAGGATGTGCAACGGTTTGGCAGTTATCATCCAGATTATAATGAGATTATGAAAAAGGTCCGGACTACCAAACGAGAAATGGACATGAACGATAAAGTTGCAACCTTTAAAATTGCAGAACGCAATTTGCAGAAGCTATTAGATGAAGTCAGTGAATATATTGCAACCAGTACTAGTGAACAAATTAAAGCTCCTAAAGATGGTGCTGCATTGACAGATAGTGGATGCGGTTGTGGCAGTGGCGGAAGTTGTGGTTGTGCATCTTAATAACATTGAAGGAATCGTTTTATTCTGTTACACTATTTGCAAACAAAATGTTAGTGAGGATAAAATATGAGGACGAATCGTCAGGGTTTAATTGTCTGGTTTCAACATATGAAGAATATAAAACAAATTAAACGATATGGGCATCTGCTTTATACATCAAAAAAACTAAAGTATGCTGTTATCTATGTAGACCAAGAAGGATTGAAAGAAGTTGAAACAAGGTTATCTAAGCTTTCTTTTGTATCCAAGGTTGATCGATCACAGAAACCTTTTATCGAGACAAACTATGAAAATGCAAAACCTGACAAAGCCAAACAATATGATTATAAAATGGGAATATAATAACCATTGCGATGTTACTTCACGTAACATCCGCAATGGTTTTTTTAGTGATAAGTGCAACTAAGAGTTGGCAATAACCAAGTTTTCTAAGTGGATATAATTACAGAACAAAAGCGCAAGCGCCCGTTTAGCGACGTATGGGCTGGACTTATCGTAAGGAGGATCAGGAAGCCCACTAGTCGTTGGGCGCTGGAGCTGGACGCGGCTTACACGGTCAATAAATTATCCACGTGTTCCAAAATTTATAATTTCCTAAAACATAAAAAAACCTGCAGAAACAATTCTGCAGGTCCCTTTGTTTCCTTGTTAGAAAACAAAAAGGCAAAGGGAGAGGAGAAACCGGAGGAAGAACTTATGGGGAAGTTTAAGTCTTCTCCGTGTTTTGAAACAACCTAGCTACGCTTTAGCTGTCTCATTAAGTTATTATGGACGAGCATTAAAATTATATACACTTCAATAGTGTTTTTATAAAGATTTTTATGGTAGGATTATGTCGGAAACTGTCTTATATTTTTTTGGTAGATAAGAAAGCATAAAAATTTCATATCTACATAAATGCAACTAGGAATTTCGCCATTTAGGCTTGGCGAAAAGCCAAGTTTTCTAAAAGTGAAATAGAGGTGATTTGTTTGCGTGTTATCGCAGGAACATACAAAGGACGACAACTAAAAGCAGTACCAGGTAAGTCAACAAGGCCTACCACGGATAAAGTGAAAGAGGCTGTGTTTCAGGCTATAGGTCCTTTTTTTGACGGTGGTGCTTGTTTAGATTTATTTGCAGGAAGTGGATCATTGGGAATAGAGTCAATTAGTCGTGGAATGGAAAAAGCGATATTTGTTGATAAACATCCAAAAGCAATACATACTATACATGAAAATTTAAAAGCTTTGAACTTGGAACAAAATGCTGAGGTGTTTCGTGCTGATGCAAATCGTGCTATCACAGCTGCAGCCAAACGCAGCTTGACATTTGATTTAGTATTGCTTGATCCACCATACGGCAAAGTTAAGTATGCAGATTTCTTGAATGAACTTGTTAAATTACAGTTATTAAATGAAAACGCTATTATCTATTGTGAACATGATATGCGTGAAGTGTTACCTGAGAGTGATGATGATCTCATCAAGTTAAAAAACGTGAATTATGGCGGAACCATAGGTGTTACACTTTACCAAAAAATTTAGAAGGGGGGACTTCCATTGAGCAGGTTAGCGATATGCCCAGGGAGTTTTGATCCAATTACTTACGGACACTTAGATATAATACAACGAGGTGCACACATATTCGATGAGGTTATTATCACAGTTTTTAACAACCAATCCAAATCACCTTTGTTTACTGTAGAAGAAAGAATTGAATTACTAAAAGAATCTACAAACCATTTACCAAATGTATCCATTGATTCTAGTTCTGGTTTATTAATCGATTATGCAAGAGAGAAAAAGGCGCAAGTAATTTTACGGGGCTTACGTGCTGTGAGTGACTTTGAATATGAGATGCAAATAACTTCGATGAATAGGAAGCTCGATGACCACATTGAAACACTGTTTATGATGACGAATAATCAATATTCCTTTTTAAGTTCAAGCATTGTAAAAGAAGTTGCAAAATATAAAGCCAATGTTTCTGATTTAGTACCTAAACCAGTTGAAGATGCATTAATAGAGAAATATAAATAATACCTAAAAAGATGTTGTCACTTAAAATACAACATCTTTTTAATTGGCTGTTATATCTGTTATCTAAAAGATTTTGTTTTTGCCACAATAGATATAAACTGCGACGTAACTTTAGGCTTATTTCTAAGAACGCGTGCTATTACCGCCGTCTGGGATCGCTGCGGGAGGATGCTTTCCGCGGGCACGGTCTCAGCCTCCTCGAGAAAACCACTCTGCGGGGTCTTCGAACACGTGCTGTTCCCGCAGGAGTCACCTCCCTTCGCTCACCCTGACTGGTAAAGCTTATTATAAGTTTTTTCTCGCTACGCTGCTTTTAATTATCAGATAGCACTATATTAGCAGCCGGAATACACGAAGACTCCTTGAAAATACAGACCAATTTTCTGCGTGCGATGTAATGCTGCCGGAGCTTTCCTTGTCCTGCGGGAGGATAGGTATAGGTGAGATTCTAAAAATGCGTTAGCATGAAGAAGTTCACCAGCTGCCTTAAGTTGCGCGAAGTGTATTTCCAGAGCGAATAACAGCACCACCATCATCTCAAGTTACGTCGCAGTTTATATCAACTGCGAGGATTAAAAAGGAACGAAACTTACAAAATGTTCCTTTTAATGTATAAGTCGCTTAGACATTATTACTACAGCTATGAATAATGTGGTTATGGTTAGAATTGGTCCATATTGCTGAAATAGTATTAAGATGTCTACCCACATATTTTGTTGCCCAACGTGTGTTACCGGGATATCTTCCATTTCAAAGGCTTGTCGATTTAAATATAATGGTTTAAATAGCAAGATGGTTAGGATACTTGCAAATAGCCCATGTAATATCCGTGCGAAAAAATAGGGAGTAAAACGAATATCAGTTTTTGCTAGAATGCTAGCAACTTGTGCTTGTACAGAAAAACCGTTAAATGCAAGGATAAAACTAACAACAATTATTTTAGCCAAAAAGGAATCTGTTGGAGTTTGCGAGATCTTCTGTGCACCTAATGTTATCTCAAACAAACCAGTTAAAAATGGAAGAGCCAAACTAACAGGTAACATAAATAATTTTAGTATAATTTCAAATGCAACAGAAATAATGGAGGATATGCCAATGAGAAATAATAATTTAGTGAATACAGAAAACATAATGATGAATCCACCAATCATGACTAAGGTCTTGATGGAATTTATCACTGCATCACCCATTATCTCTCCAAATGGCCGATTATCGTTTAATCTAGTTCTATGCATTTCTCTGAAGGCTCTAATAATGGAAAACTTTCGTTTGATTGGTTTTCGTACTATGGTTTCTTGTTTTCGGCCATAAAATCGCATACATATTCCAACTAAAGCATTTCCGATATAATGACACGCTGCTAGCAATACCCCTAACTTTGCATCATGAAAAAACCCCACAGATACTGCACCAAATATAAATAGTGGGCTCGATGCATTTGTAAATGAGACTAAGCGTTCAGCTTCAATTCGACTTAGTTGCTTTTCTTCACGTAATCGAACAGACATTTTAGCTCCAGATGGATATCCACTTGCCATTCCCATTGCCCAAGCAAAGCTCCCTACACCAGGAACATTAAACAATGGTCGCATAATAGGCTCGAATAATACACCAATAAATTTAACGACACCGAAACCAATTAATAATTCTGCTGTTATGAAAAATGGCAAGAGGGATGGAAATACAATTTCCCACCATATTTGTAGTCCCCGTATACTTGCTTCAAAAGCTTGGTCAGGAAACCTTATTAGTGAAAACGCAATAGAAATTGTAATAAAAGACAAAAGCATTGTTTTTATAATTTGTTTCAACATAAAGCCCCCTAATGAACGAGCTCATTCTTTGCTTGTTTTTTCTAAAGAAATGCTATTAAATTAGTATTAGTCTGATAGTATTAATGAAATATGGTAACTAACTGAATTAAACTATATTTATGTACAAGTCTATAACAATATACGCGAATACATAGCCCTTTTATGCCATAGACTTTTTATACTTATCATAAAAGAGTTGTCATAGTTGATAAGCGCCTGAGAAAAATCAAATTGTTATATGATTTTTTACACAGTAACGTATAATAACTTTTAGGGATTATTAGTATATTAAAATGAATGTTTTTATTACATAGTGGTAACTAATTTTTCTATTTGTTTTATACGGTGAGGTTTTAACTGATTAAGAGTTAAGTTAGCGAAAATTTTTTTGAAAACGGAAGGAGTCTTTCGATGAGATTTACGAAAAGACATATATTTTATTTTATAACTGTAGTAGTAATTGCTTTTGTTCTATCTACATATCAACTTCCCTTTTATATTTATAAACCTGGTGGTGCAGATGCTTTGAATCCAGTTGTCAAAGTAGAAGGTGGTCATGAAAGTGAAGGGGATATGCATCTTGTAACAGTAAGAGGTGGTCAAGCCACCCCAATTCAATATGCATGGGCCAAAGTGTTCCCGCATCAAGAAATTCTGCCTCTTAGTCAAGTGAGGCCAGAAGGTGTAACAGAAGATGAGTATATGCATGTGCAGCTGCAAATGATGGAAAACTCACAAGAAGCCTCTACAGTTGTTGCATATCAAGCTGCCGAAGCTGACATATCCATCACATATGAAGGCGTTTATGTTGTAGCCGTTGTTGAGGAAATGCCAGCTGATGGTATTTTGAAAATGGGTGATCGTATCACCAGCATTAATGGAGATAATATAGAAGATGCTGAGGGTTTAATTTCGTACGTGGAGAATATGAGTGCAGGGGACACGATCACTTTAGACATAAATCGTAATGATAAGCAATTAACAGAAGAAATTACCTTAGAGACGTTTGCTGACTCAGATAATAAAGTTGGTATCGGTATTCAATTAGTAACAGATCGTAGCGTCCAAGTTAATCCTGAAGTAAACTTTACTAGTGGAAATATTGGGGGGCCTAGTGCTGGACTAATGTTCTCATTAGAAATTTATGATCAATTAACTGAATCAGACTTAACAAAAGGTTATCAAATTGCAGGTACGGGTGAAGTTGATTATGAGGGCAATGTAGCTCGTATCGGGGGAATTGATAAGAAGGTAATTGCAGCCGACCGAGAGGGTTGTGATGTCTTCTTTGCACCAAATGAGAACGGGGGTGCGGGTTCTAACTATGAAATAGCTAAAGAGGCCGCCGCAGAAATTGAGACAGACATGGAGATAGTTCCAGTAGACACGTTTGAAGATGCCTTGAATTATTTAAACGAATTAGAGCCAAGTAATTAAAATAAGACTTTCACCGGAAAATATCGGTGAAAGTCTTTTATGTTTGTTTAGGAACTTTAACCTGTGATAATTTAGTAACTGTATAAGCCACGTCCATCTTCAAGAGTGCTTAAAAGCTTTTGTCTTCTAAATCATAATGGGTGTATGTAATTCTTGATTGTAAAATTTTAGCTTATCTTTATTGGGTAAAATACTGTAATATGCATTTGTTGCTTTTTCTTCAAGTGAAAGCATCGGATGTACATTGAGGCTTAGCTTTGAAATGATCGGAACATCCATTTCTTTTTTTCTGACATTTAAAAAAGCTTGGCCTTTTTTAGTCATGCCTAATAACCGGACATATGGTACACTTGAGAGTTCATGAATAAATTCCATATCTCGTTTTCTGGTATTGGTTAAAATATGTACAAAAATTCGTTGTAATCGTGTCCATGTATACCGTTTTGTTTTAATCGATTCGATCCATCCATTAAACGACGTTGCTTTTTTTGCGGTTTTCTTGATCCGATACTCAAGCCCCTCATCAACCCCTTGAATCGCAGCTAACTCTTCTGTGGTCATGGTCATTACTCGGTAGTGGACGAGTGGAAAGTAATCCTTCCATGAATGCCATATAGATGACTCCTTTTTATATTGCTTTAACTGAGAAATTGTCTCTTCTGGTAGTGTGTCAGTTGTAGACGACGATAATTCACTACTATTTAAAAGCTGTTTTCGTATACTTGTAGCACTCGCTATCGAACTTGTAATAGATTGGTCATGGTAACCACTTTTTGAACGTTTTATGGTTAGTGGTTCAATAGAAAGATGATTATCTAAAATAGCTTTTACATAGCTAAAGCCTAAGATGTTATTTGGTTGGGTCAAATCCATATTACTCGTACTTAGTCCAATTTCCTTATAAGCAATTTTACTAGCTTCAGGAAAAGATTCCCCTTGACTTAGAAATTTTTTAAGTGTTTCTTTAAAGACAGATTCTTTTTCTTTAAATGCATGATAACTTGTAATAAAATGTGATATATTACCTGATTCACTGCCAAAACAGATATCTGATACTCCAATTTCACTTAGCGTTTGAACCGAACCTTTTGCAAATAAGTCACTACTTTGTACAGCAAATGGGTATGGTAATTCAAGCATAATATCTATTCCTGCACGTATTGCAGCCTTTGTTCGATAAAATTTATCAATTATTGCTGGTTCCCCTCGCTGTAAAAAAGAACCGCTCATTACAGCTATCATACAGTCAGCATTGGAGGTTTTCTTTGCTTCTTGAATATGATATACATGGCCATTATGAAATGGGTTATACTCAACAATTAAACCGCACGCCTTCATACGAACACCTCCTATAATTTTAGATGAGTTAATTGTATCAAAAAAGTTATGCATTGAGTATGAAGTAAGCATGATTATCGTTTAACATAACGGGAAAGCTTATATGGAAAGACAGTTTTAGATTGTGTAAAGAAAATATGTTGACAAAAGTTGATTTTCCTTTTAAAATAACTCTTGTTGCCTTGAGGTGATTATAATGAAATTTTCATTAGGTGAAATACAGCGAAAAGCCTATAATGAGCCCTTCTCCTTTGATGGAGAAGTCGATGTTTCTGAATTAGAAACAATGAATAACGACATACGTGAAATTAAGCCTGTACGCGTAAATGGTCAAAGTACTGTTCAAGGAAATGAAATCTTTTTTTCATTTTCAATTAGCGGATTGATGATACTACCATGTGCACGTACATTGGTGGATGTACCTTATTCTTTTGAAATACAAGCAAGAGAGGTATTTTCTACAACATCTTATTATACAGATGATGAAGAGGAAAATGAAATTCATCCTATTGATGGAGAAGTACTTGACTTAACTCCATTTATCAAGGAAAATATTTTATTAGAGGTTCCTTATCGTGTGTTTTCAGACGATGTAGATGCCCAAAAAGTTACTCCTAGTAAAGGCAGTGGCTGGGAATTTATTTCAGAAGAGAATAAAGAGAAAACGATAGATCCACGGCTGAAAAAACTGGAGTCTTTATTAAATGATAATGAAAAGGAAAATAACTAGTGCAGAGAGTTTCCTTACGATTGAAGGAGGTGTAAGTCATGGCAGTACCAAAAAGAAAAACGTCTAAAAAAGTAAAGAATCAACGTCGTACGCATAAAAAACTACACGTACCTGGCATGGTAGAATGTTCAAACTGTGGTGAATTAACTAAGTCACACCATGTTTGTAAATCATGTGGTCATTATGATGGTAAAGAAGTAGTGAACAAGTAATTATTTAATTATATGTACAAGAAACAGATCGCGTAATCTCGTGATCTGTTTTTTAATGGCTGTTTTCTAAAAGATTGTTGTTTTTGTCACAATAGATATATAATGCGACATAACTTTATGTGACGGTTAACCTACCGCTACGGAAATACACTTTGCTTTCCGTGGGCGGCTGATGAGCCTCCTCGAGCTAACGCTCTGCGGGGTCTCAACTAGGAGGCTGTCCGACGAAGTGAAATTGCCGAATACTTATTCAAAATATGGTGGATTATACATTAATAATTCAGTGTGAATGCATATATATTCACAGAAATTATTCCATCGGACAGCCTCCTAGGCCTCTGCTCCCACAGGATAAGGAAAGCTACATAGCTAGACATCGCACGCAGAAAATCGGTTTGTATTTTCGAGGAGTCTACGTGTATTTCCTCCGCTGTTATTTCCGTTACTGTCGTGGGACTGTATCTGTATTGATAAAACACCTTACCAGTTTGGGTGAGCGGAGGGCGGTGACTCCTGCGGGAACAGCACGTGTCCGAAGACCCCGCAGAGTGGTTTTCTCGAGGAGGCTGAGGCCGTGCCCGCGGAAAGCATCCGTCCGTAGCGATCCCAGACGGCGGCAATAGAAGTAAGCCTAAAGCTATGTCGCAGTTTATATCAACTGCGAGGCTTAAAAAGCAACAAAACTTACGAATTGAGCCTTTTTAATAATGGAGAAATCATGCTACTATTACATGTATATAGAAAAGAAAAGAGGATCTTATAGTGGAATTAGTAAAATATCAAACACATGATAAAGGATACGGAATCCTTCAATTAAATCGGCCCGATAAACGAAATGCTGTATCGGTTGAAATGGTTGATGCTTTGAAGAATAGTTTGAAAGAGGCAAAACAATCTTCCGTTACATTTTTAGTCATAACTGGAGCAGGTAATGACATGTTTTGCGCTGGTGGTGACTTGCAGGATTTGCATGGAAGCCTGACCCGTGACGAGGCATTTCAAACATTGTATCCCATGAAAGAAGTTATTTATGAAATTGCTTCATTCCCAGTTCCGACAATTTGTTTATTAAATGGAGATGCCCTTGGAGGTGGTTGTGAAATTGCTACTGCATGTGATATCCGAGTAGCAAAAGATAATACAAGATTTGGATTTGTTCAGTCTAAACTAGGCATTATACCAGGTTGGGGTGGTGGTACGCTTTTGTATGAGAAAGTGCACACCAATTTTGCCTTGTGCTGGTTATTGGAAGCTGAGGTTTATGATGCTTCATTTTTAATGGATCGAGGTTGGTTACATAAAGTTGTTACCACAGAAGAGTTTTATGATCAGGATAAACTATTAAAACCATATTTATCAAAGTCATTGGAACAAATGAAAATACTAAAAAGTCAATACAATAAAAAACTATCCATGCTAGGACTATCAGCACAAATGGATGAGGAAGTAAGAAATTGTTCTTTACTATGGGATTCAGAAGAACATATAGAAGCGTTAAATCAGTTTTATAAACGAAAATAGATTTATAAAAATAGTAAACATTTATTCTATCACTCTAACTTTTAGCATACATTGATAGCAAATGTATAAGGAGTGATGTTATGAATGCAACTCGTCAGGATGCATGGACAAAAGATGAAGATATTATATTAGCAGAAACAGTGCTTCGTTATATCAGGGAAGGTAAAACCCAGCTTGAAGCGTTTAAGGATGTAGCTAAACAATTATCACGAACATCTGCTGCTTGTGGTTTTCGTTGGAACGCAACGATTCGAAAACATTATGAAGAAGCTATTCAGTTTGCTAAGGAAGATCGAAAACAAGGGGGAAGAAATACATCTTGGAATTTTGTTGAATTGAGTAATGACGATAGGGATCCTATTGATAAAGCGATATTTTTATTAGAGAAAATGAAAACAGATTTCACACAAGATAATCAAATAAGTCACAGAGAACAGCAGGAAATTATAAATCATTTAGAAAAAGAGAATAACTACTTACAAGAACAATTACTTCGGTATAAAGAAGCTTGGGAAGAGATGGGGAAATTGTGGACCTGGGTTTCTAGAAGCAAAAATGATTGAAATCATCCACAATAAAGAAAAGACATGAATGCTAAAAATGCGTCATTCATGTCTTTAACTACTTATAGAAATTCAATCAACTTCTTTTTCTTTAACACCTTCAGGCATCCAGATTAATGGATTTTCTCCAAGGTCTCTTTCCATCTCGTATTTTGCTTTTTGAAAGCCCATCTTTTCCCAAAACCCTTGTGAATTAATACGTGGATTGGTTTTAATTGGAAGGTTAGATTCTTTTGCATATTCAACTAATGCTTTACCGTATCCTTTTCCCCGGTAGTCAGGTAATACTTCAAGTTTCCACAGTACTACATATTCTTGTGGGGGTTCAAAATACAGATCATATTTGGCCTCCACTCTATATAGGCTCATCCTAGCTACAAGTGTGTTACCGTAATATATTCCATAAAACGGAGAATCACTGTCGTTTTCAACAATATTACTTTGTATATCCTCAAGCATGGATAACTCCTGATTACCATACTCTTTAAAGGACTTAAATTTTTCTAATGTTTTATAATTGATTAAAAGTTTCTCTACTTTTATTTGGTGCATAAGTACTCCTCCTTACAAATCAGAATTTTAAAAGTATGTATATCCTATATTATAGTATAAACGAAAATAGAATGAAATGACTTGAAATGAGTTTTTTGTAATTGTAGTGCTTTTCAATTAATTTTACTCCATAATTTAGTATAGTTTGATACAATTAATTACGTTCCTATTTATGGGGGGATTTATATGAAAATCGGAATAATTGGTGGAGGAGCGATTGGTCTGTTAGTTAGCAGTTACTTATCTTCTGTACACGATGTCACCATATATGTCAGGAGACCTGAACAAAGAGAAGAGCTTATAAAAGACGGCATCCATGTAACGAATTCTTCAAAGGTTAATTGTGTTAGATCATTAACAATCGATGAAATGAATAAAGAAGACTGCCTCATAATATGTACGAAACAACAACAAGTGCAGGATGTATTGCAGCATATACATAATAAAAATAATCATAGTTTTCTTATTTTTTTACAAAATGGAATGGGACATATTGATCTTTTGAAGAAAATCGGACAACCAGTATTGGTTGGAATCGTTGAACATGGTGCTTTAAAATTAGACGATCATACCGTTCAACATACCGGGAATGGGATGATCAAGCTAGCAGCTTTTTCGAAAGGGATTTTGGATATAGATAGGCTTGTCTTTGAGCTCAATCAACCAGAATTCCCAGTGGTTGCTGTTGATGGTTGGCGCAAATTACTCCATGGAAAATTAATAGTGAATGCTGTGATTAATCCTTTAACAGCAATGTTTGGGGTTCGAAACGGTGATATAATAGCCAATCCATATATTTATGAACTGGCAAAGGCACTATGCCGGGAGACAGCTCGCGTTCTTGAGTTAGATTTCCCGGAACAGCTGCAGTGTGTCACAGCTGTTATAAGCAATACGAGTGAGAACGTGTCATCCATGTTAAAAGATATACAAGCACCAAGACAAACAGAAATAGATGCCATTACAGGTTATATCCTTACGATAAGTAAAAAGGAAATTCCGTATACTACATTTGTTTATCATAGTGTGAAAGCATTAGAGATGAAAAAGGGGATAAGATATTAAGATGTTAGATCTTTTTATTTATTTTATTGGATTTTTGATAACAGCCCCGATGATCACTACCTGGGTTGTTTATCTATTTTCAATGAAAATACATCATAAAAAATTAAAAGCATTTCACACGGCTGTGAATTGGACAACTATTTTATATATAGTAGCTGTACATGTATTATTGACTATTATCTTTGGTCATCAATTCTTAGGTATCATGCTGATTTTACTTATCATAATCTTTGCCTGTATCATCTTCATGCAATGGAAGGTAAACACAGAAATTATATTTATGAAGGCACTTAAAACGTTTTGGCGATTAAACTTTTTGCTATTTCTTTTCTTATACATAATCTTACTATTTACTGGTATTATTCAACGGATATTTTATTATTAAAAATAAACATCAAACAGATTGCATGAAATTATGCTTCGTTTTATGTACAATACTTAATGGACATTATATAAGTTTATAAAGGAGCATGCAGTCTATGCGAATCAACCCTATTCCATTACAAAATCAAAGTCAATTTATTAATAGTTATCGAAATAGCGAAATGAATATTATGAAGTATTTTGAATATAACCCAAATTATGAGTCTACATACCAAAAAAGAGTAGAGGATTTAAAAGAGAGATCATTTGACCGAAAGCAGTTAACAAACGTCCTGTACAACTTAAATCAAAAATGGGATGCTCCTGAGTCTACATACCGTAACATTAACCGTTTAAAAGATGAAAATAGTGTGGTGGTGATTGGAGGACAGCAAGCCGGTTTATTAAGTGGCCCAATGTATACGATCAATAAGATCATATCAATCATTCAATTTGCTAAACAACAAGAAGCCAAACTGCAAGTGCCCGTTCTACCTGTTTTTTGGATTGCTGGTGAAGATCATGATTTTGATGAAATTAACCATATCTACTTTCCTGAAAAATCAACTATGAAAAAATACAAACTCTTACAACGTGTTCCAGCGAAACAGTCTGTTTCAGCAACTAAGGTTGACACAACTTACGCAAATCAGTGGTTGAATCGGTTATTTGAACAATTGAATGAAACACAATATACCAAAGATTTGTATGGAACAATTAACAGCTGTTTAGAACAGTCTTCCACATATGTAGACTTTTTTGCTAGAGTTATTCACCAATTATTTAAGGATGAGGGAATCATTTTAATTGATTCGGATCATCCTAATGTGCGCCAACTAGAAAGTGACTATTTTGTAAACATGATTGAGAACCAACCTGAAATAACAAAGGGTGTTTTTACGAATGCACAATTGTTAAAACAAGAAGGTTATTCCTTATCACTTGAAGTGGAAGAAGATGATGCACACCTTTTTTATACGCTAAATAATGAGCGTGTCTTATTATCCAGGAATGAGAATGGGGATTGGGTTGGAAAGCAGAACGAAGCATTGCTAACCACCAATGAATTAGTCAATATCGCGAAAAACCAACCAGAATTATTGAGTAATAATGTTGTCACACGTCCACTTATGCAAGAGTTACTTTTTCCATCTTTAGCTTTTGTCGGTGGACCAGGAGAAATTAGCTATTGGTCTGTATTAAAACCGGCTTTTCAAACACTTAATATAAAAATGCCTCCTGTATTACCTAGGCTATCGTTTACATATCTGGAGCGAAGTGTCGAGAAAACAATGAACAAATATGCTATTTCGACAGACCAGGCGATTAACTTTGGAGTTGAAAATTTAAAAAGCAATTGGTTAGCTTCACAAAGTAACCCTCCTGTTCAACAGGTAGCCAAGCAAATTAAGTCTGCAGTTGATCAAGCTCATAAACCACTAAGAGACATTGCTACTGACGTTCGATCTGACTTAGGTGAATTGGCAGATAAGAATTTATATTATTTACATTGTGACATAGAGTATTTAGAAGATAGAATTCTCAAAGCCATCGAAAAGAAATATGCTAAAGAACTTGATGAGTTTAATATCATACAAAATGCATTGTATCCAGATGGTGGATTACAAGAACGTAAATGGAATCCGTTATATTGGATTAATAATCATGGAACCTATTTTATTAAACAACTGGCAAAAGAACGTTGCTCTTTCGAAAATGAACATTATGTCGTTCATATTTAAATATGCCACCACCATCCACCACTCTTTTAAAAAAGCTGTGATACATAGCGTAAATGCTATGTATCACAGCTTTTTTTAGTAGATAAGAAAGTATAAAATTTTCTTATCTACATAAGTGTAACTAAGGCTTCCGGAGC
>NZ_JBHTKJ010000025.1:0-10039 GCF_042675965.1 Virgibacillus byunsanensis
TATTTCACGACTAACACAAGATGATAATACATCAAGAATACTGAATGATTATTACTGTCTAATTTCACTGTTATATCAATCCTTATACTTTATAATACTGATTATACCATGCTGGACAAAAAAAGCAAAAGAAAAAGCCTTTGGGCTGTCGCCCAACCGAAATTCATCTCCCCCTTACCGTTGGGCTACGCCCTTCACACACTTGAAGAGGGAGACTTCTTTTGGAAGTACGTTAAATAGACCATATTTATCTTTCGATTCTGCTATATTCCCATAAAATCAACTATTAAACGAATGCACATTTTATTATATACTCCACTGAACACTCATTCAAAGGTTGCTTGAATGGAATATAGTACGGATAAAGGGGGGACTTTAAATTGTCTAAATCTAAATCTAAGTCTAAATATAGTTCACTCTGTAAGTCATTAGAAAGTACGCCTGCTGGTACAGCTGTAGTAGAACTAATGATGAATGGAGAAGATGTATCTGGAGTTGAGGAATTTGTAAGATACGATAGAGATACAGGACTCGCTTATTTCACTAATAAATCTAATAGTACGTTTGTGGCGATCTGTGACAAAATTGACATGATTGAATTTATGGGCGAAGTAAATGAGACAACCGAAACAACCGAATGATATGATAAGGGATTAACAAATCTCCCATCTTTTTTCCTGAATCAGCAAGTGTGTCTGGCCCTAGGTGTTTAATATAGTAACACACCAGGGGCAGATCCTTTTTTAGGAGAGTAAAATGCGATAAAAAATCCTATGGTATCATAAATATATTTTTCTAGATTGCATATAAAGGTGTACCATTAGATTTTGTGTATTTATTCCTTGATTTGAGGACCAACTGATTTTACTCCTAGTGGTTGCATCACTTCTTTAAATGTACTGGTTACAACAGGTTTTGAATAGAATCCAATACATTTGACAGTCTCATTACCTGTGTTTTTGATGGAATGAGAAGCCATTTCAGGTATAATAACCATTTTTCCTTCGTTTAAGTCTGTTACTTCTTCACAAATTATTGCTTCTGCTGAGCCACTTAGTACCAAAACAATCTCTTCCGCACTATCTGTATGCTCCCCTAAAGCATTACCTGGTTCAATTTCAAAATAAACTACAGATAATGTCTTTGCTTCAACGCCTACCCAAAAAGGGAATTCCTTCATTAACGGAAGACATGCTTTCCACCTTTTTGTATAATCATTGTCATGCCAAGCCTCCAGCAATTCTAATTCATTTAAATTAAACACTAAATTATCTCCCTTATTTTTTATGAATTTACTCATTGGTCAGTAAATTTTCAGAAAATTTCAGTACCCTAAAGCATCATCATAAAACTAATAGGCAAGAATCATACGATCAAAAACGTGACATGAAAAATATATTTAATAGGTCTTGCGCCTTTTGATTCGTTATGAATATAAAGATTACCGTGAATAAACCAAATAGTGAGAAGCTATCCGATAGAAAAATACTCGGCTGAGGCGATAGTCAAGAGCCTCAAATACTAAGAGGAGAATGAAAAAGGAAGTTGGCCAGATGAGGGAATTTCGTTAACTGGGTGAGGAAGCCACATGTTCATTTATAGAAGTATTTCCCTCATTTAAAAACGTAAATCATGAAAACAACAGCGAGACAGCAATAACTTTCATCTAAAACTTTTTCACTAATTCACCTCCTCGTATCTACCTCCACGTGCGGCATTTCCAATTAGGTGGGTGAACGCCCTGAAACTCGAACTTAGTTGATAGGTAGCTTTAGGATTACTTTGGAATCAGGGATAGTACTGATACACGAAGTTCTTAATTAGGGATATCTCGAGGCATCTAAGAACAGTAACAATGATTCTAAGTTAAAACGAGCTGTATTCGCATTTGGCAATAATACCAACGATATTACGGCAGACTCTAATTGATTTAAAATTTAGAATATTATCAATTTGATATTACCAAATTTAGTAACGTTAATCAATATTAAATAAGGGAATTTCACTGATTCCTTAACGAATACATAACAGTTGATTCAGTTTAAAGGGATTAAACATTAAGAAAGGAGTTATTGCTGGTATCGTTTTGGACTTATCAGCATTTGGTATCCGTTTAGTTTTTTTCTTGAGGAAAGCCGAAACCATAAATACCCGATATAAATCCAGGCCAAGAATTCCCCCAAGTAATTCTTCTGCCAGTAGTTAATTGGCAAAACCCTCATAAGGAATATCATCGATATTGGCTATGTAATGCAAAAGGGAGCTAGCTACGCTCACATTCTCATGACTTGTCTAAAATAAATAGATTAAATGGAACCTACCTACAATTTTATTTTAACCATTCTATTATTCTTTAAAAGATAGGTCTTTTTTAGCAGATAAGAGGAGTATAAAATTTTCTTATCTACATAAGTGTAACTAAGGCTTCCACCATTAAGGCTTGGCGATAAGCCAAGTTTTCTAATATTTACTAGTTCTCCTATTATACTCCACTTTAAATTCTTCATTAAACAAGCGCATATTTTACTACAAACTCTAATAAATGCACATGCAAAAGCTACTGAAGTTTAATATAGTATAGTAACTAAAAGTAAAGGGGGATTTTAAAATGCCTAATCCTATATGTATACTTTTATTAGAGACCCCACCTAATACAGCTGTGAAAGAATTAATGATGAATGGAGAAGATGTATCAGGAGTTGAGAAATTTGTAAAATATGATAGTCGAAGAGGCCTTGCCTATTTCACCAACAGTTCGGGGAGTACATTTGTAGCACTCTGTAAAAAAATTGACATGATTGAGTTTATCGACTAGTAATGTGGGACAGGAAAAGCACCTTTACTATCTTTTTCCTGAATATAAAAGGAGGAAGGTAGTTTATTTTTGAGAAGTTCTTATAACGTTGTAGAAGACTAAATGAGGGATTAATTTGTTAGATTACCCTATTATTATCTACTATATATTTGACTGTACGATTATCCTTTCCTCTTGAACTCTAAAACTACCTTAACACTTAAGCAGTTCTTTGCTAATCTCATTAGGGAAGTAATTAAAAAATAATGGCCCATTAGAGTTAGAACTAATGAAGACCCTCTACCATATGAAATTCATTAAGAAATGCTGGTACCTACGATGGTAAATGAACAATTTCTGTTCAAGGGGGATAATTTGGATGGCTATAAGATGATAATGTACAAGTTAACAATTGCTTATCTGACAACTATTGGGTTTTAAATAGAAAATAAAGTTTTTAATGGAGGTGAGTTATGAAGTGGTATCCATTAATTTAATAATTCTGTTAGTTACACTAATTATTCTGTCTGCATTCTTCTCGTCATCTGAAACAGCTTACTCAAGTGTAAATCAAGTAAGGTTAAAAAAATTTGTTAACGAAGGAAGACGGGGAAGTAAAAAAGCTCTTCATCTTGTAGAAAGAGACAACTTTGACAAAACCCTTTCGACTATCTTAGTAGGAAATAACATTGTGAACATTGCTGCTGCAAGTATTTCTGCAAAATTATCCACTGAAATAATTGGTGGCAATTTTGGAGTAGTAGTAAGTACAGTAGTCATGACTATACTGATATTAATATTTGGAGAAATTCTTCCTAAATCATTAGCAAAGGAACATGCAGAATCTTATTCATTGGCTATATCCAATGTGTTATTTATATTAATTAAGTTGCTAACCCCTATAAACTTCTTTTTCCTCAAATTTAAAGTGCTTTTTACCTCAAGGTTCATTTCAAAGAAAAACAACTTACCTTCTATAACAGAAGATGAAATTAGAATAATCCTAGGCATAAGTGAGGAAGAGGGTGTTATTGATAATATAAAAAAGGAGTTAATCCATCGGTCTATGGACTTGGATGAGACCCTCGTACGAGAAATTCTAACCACGCGTATGGATATGATTGCTATTGATAGTAGTATGACCATTGAAGAAATAAAAAACGTTTTTTTTGAAGAGCGTTTTTCACGAATTCCTGTTTATGAAGACAATATTGATAATATTATCGGATTTTTAACGGAGAAGGAATTTCTAACGCACTTGTTAAAATATAAAGATGTAAATATCAAAGAGTTGCTAAGAAAACCATTATTTGTAGCAGAATCTATGAAGATTTCAACCCTTTTACCACAATTACAAAAAAATAATACGCCTTTAGCAATTGTTTTAAATGAATTTGGAGGAACTGTAGGTATTGTAACTCTGGAGGATATTTTAGAGGAGATTGTTGGTGAAATATTGGATGAAAATGAAGAGCAATTGAATTTAGTATCTCAAATAAATAAAAGCATCTATATTTTTGATGCTCAATACCACTTACGTGATTTCGCTGAGATGATGCATGTAACCTTACCGAAAAGTTCCTATTTTGCTTTAGGAGGATGGGTTATGGAACATCTTGAAGCAATTCCCTCAGAAGGAGATACATTTAGTTATCAAAACTTAAAGATAAGTGTCGAGGAAGTTGTCGGTCGACGCGTAAGAAAGATTAAAGTTGAAATCAAGGACAATCAAGAAGCACATAAAAAATAAGTGAGCTGGTTCTCAGGCTGTGGAGACACTCCATACAGCCTGTTTTGGGTGTACTAGGTAAGGGACAAGTTCATCAGCAGACAGTAGTTAATGACAAGAATAACTCGATACCAAGGGTCTATAAAGGTAGCCGTAACTCAAAATGTCGATATCAAATTTTAAATTTTGAAAAACTTAAAGTAACCACCGTGTACTTAAAACGTACGAGCGGTGGCATTAAAAGAATTTGATTAGCATGATTTTAGAGAGAATGTTACATATATAGGAGTAGCAAATTATTAAATCCATTTTTTAAAGTGGACTTTTCGAATAAGACTTCCGAATTGATTTAAAAAAGGAAGGACTAGTAGGGAAACAACAACATTAAAGATAACATTAATATGTGAAAGCTGTATATCCGGATGAACGGATAAGTTAGAGCCTATAAAGACAAGTAGATCAATAAGTGGATAAAATAGAGCGACTCCTAAGACATTCAGCCATGTGTAAGCAAAAGCAGTAAGTTGAGCTTTTTTACCAGAACCAATTGCAGCTATTAGCACAGTAATACATGCACCAATATTACCCCCAAGAATAAGGCCAGCTCCAGTAGACAGATCGATTCCCCCTGCTAATAAAATGTCCATTGTAATGCCGGAAAGTTCGCTAATGGATTGAACAATTGCGATAAAGACCGTACCAGTTAAAATAGCTAAGAGCCTATTATGATCTAAATTAAGAAACATATCATGTACATAATTCAGCTCGCTTATAGGGAGTGCGATCATTTCAAATCCCCACAAAGCCCCAAACACAAGTGATAAACCGATGAGTACGTATCCAATACTAATGGAATTCCTATTCTTTATAAAACATAGTATCGCCCCAATAAAGGCTAATAGAATGAAATAGGCTTGAAGATCTATGGTAATCATTTCTATGTTTATAGATGTGCCAATATTTGTTCCTAAAATAATGCCAATTGATTGGGGAAAGGTGAGTAGTCTTGCTGCAACAAATGCCACCGTGATAACCATAACGATAGAACCATTTTGAAAAAGTGCTGTAATAAAAATACCAACTAGTATGCCCTTCCAATAAGTATTAGTTAAGTTTATCAGCCGTTTTCGTAATGAATTAGTTGATAGGTTAAATAGCCCATATCTTAACAGATACATTCCATAGATAAATCCTCCTAAAAATAATAAAAATGAAAGTACAAAAATCATTGTATACCTCCTTTATTAGTGTTTTGCCATTTCACAGTGTGTTTTAAAAAACATCTCCTAAGCGAGGAGATGTTTTTTAAAAAAGATAAAAGGGAGGTCAAACCTGCACATTCTTACGGTCGTGAATCTTTGTGATTAAATTTGCTAATTTACCTGTGAATGGAAGTATAATTAATGAACAAGTAACATTAAAAATAACACTTATATGTGCAATCTGAACATCTGGCCGATCTGCTAACATGGTCCCTATATTAGCGATAACTCCTATTAATGGAATGAATGCGATGACTCCTAAGACATTTATCCATATGTGGGACCAAGCAGTAAGCTTTGCTTCTCTGCCAGCTCCAATTGAAGCAAGCCATGCATCAATACATGTGCCAACATTGGCCCCAAGGACAATTGCTACAGCAGTATCTAAATTTAAGGCTCCTGAGGCAATGAATCCCATCGTAATCCCTGTAGTGGCTGTGCTTGATTGAATAATTGCACAAATAATTACTCCGCCTAAAACAGCAAGCAACCGGCTGTCATCTAAAGTAAGAAACAATTGGTCGATATACGCCATTTCCGTCAATGGTGCTGCCAACGTCTTAAATCCCCACATAGCTCCGAATACAGCAGATAATCCGACTAATGCCATCCCAGTATTGCGGAATATGTTGCTTCTCTTTATAAGCATCAAAACTGCTCCAATAATTGCAATAGGTATAATCATAGATTCAATATCTAAGGTAATTATTTCGGTGGTGAAAGTAGTTCCAATATTTGCCCCCAAAATAATTCCAATTGCTTGAGAGAATTTGAGCATTTGCCCAGCAACTAAACCAATTACAATTATCGTTACAGCAGAACTGCTTTGTAAAATGGCGGTTACTACGGTACCTAATATAAGACCTTTCCAAGGAGCATCAGTTAATGTTGCGAGCCAGTGTTTTAATTTATCAGCTGATAGGTTGAAAAGTCCAGTCCTTACAAGATACATTCCAAATAGGAACAGTCCTAAAGTTAGAACAAAATATAATAGTTGGATCATTGTAACACCTCCCTTCTGAAGTAAGGAATGGCTGAATGGTAGTTGATTAAAAAAGTAGAGTATATTGATAGTGGGATGCTTCTGGAAAAGTTTTTTTTAATTGTCTAGGAAATTATAAAATTAGGAGCCTGTGGATAATTTATTTACTGCTTAAGCCGCGTCCAGCTCCAGCGCCCGTGCTGTTAGTGGGCTTCCTGATCCTCCTTACGATAAGTCAACATCGATTCGCTACCGCTCTTCGTGTTTCCTTTATCTCATGCGGATAAGTCCAGCCCATACGTCGCTAAACGGGCGCTTGCGCTTTTGTTCTTTTAGTCTTTTAAGCGTTCTGCAGATTCTTGTACAACAAATGAAGGCTTTGGTACTGGTCGAACTTTCACGACTTCCTTCTCTGAGTTCATATCAACATCTAAAGTTTTAAGCACATGGTTTATGTGGTGTTGCGTTAGCAATCTGAAGGCTACCAACCCTCCCAGGAACAATCCAAAGATAAGAGAATACAATAATAATTCGGTCATGATCTCACCCCCTTTATTATTTACTATATGGAGGTAAGAGGGGTATGCTTGGGCAAAAAAATAGAATAGAGATAAATGTGTTAAAAACTAGATTATTTACTAGATTATTGTCATAAGTTTATAAATTAAAGGAGGCTAAAAATCTGGTTCTTCTTGCTAATGGTAATTAAAAAAAGACGACCTACACCCAAATTTAAAATTTTGAATGTAAGTCGCCTTTTTATTAGTAAAGAAAGTTATATTTATCTACAGAATCTGCCACGTCCAGATCCAGCACCTATAGACATAAGCAGATCGCGTAGTGTGGAAAGGACATCCAAACTACGCGATCTGCTTATGCTTGTCGTATCTTTCAAGACATTTGCGCTTATGTTATTAGGGGTGGTTTAACTATCATTCCTAGTTTATAATCCGACAGGTGGGAAATCGTTGAGGTGGGTGGAATTTGCAGGTATGCCACTTATAGAAGATGAAAATAGTATATAACTAACAACAATTATAGCACTATTGTTTGTATTATAGCGATGCCTATTAGACCTGTTGTACTGACTGGAAGGCTATTAACAGGTAATTGGGAAAAAGGTTTATTTTTCATTGTCTAAAGAAGTAAAGGTAAAGAAGTTTATGTGAACCGTTCCATAAGTGAATGATAAACAAGGTTTAATTTCAAATTCAACATGTATTATCCACCTAATTTAATCTAATGGAATAGTAAATGTTACAGTTGCAATTTTAACAGAACCCATATCTGATATACCTACACTAAGGCCTTCGGTAGAATCCTTCATTGATTTGAAGTTGTAGTTTTCTTTGTCTTCTGTGATGATACTAAATCCGTTACTAGTTGAATACTCCATAAAATTTTTGTAATGAGTATCAAGATCCTCCGATAACGAGAAAGAAATAACATAATTTATATGTCCAGCCATCTCATTTGTTACGATTTCTAAGTCAGCTCCGTTTGGGAAAGGGAAATCTGATGGAATATCATCTGGTAATGTAGAGTCATCCTCATTCTGACTTACATTATCTTCCTCTTCTATTTCATCATTGGCACTAACATCAACATTACTTTCTTCCTCTGAGTCTCCATTTGTTTCTTCTTCATTCGATCCACATGCCACTAAGAGGAAAGCAAAGTATAATAAAAAAATGAGAATAAACTTTCTCATCGATTTAACCACCCTTTCTTTTTTACAAAATTAACATCAAGCGATAAATAAATAAATTATACTTAAGTATAATTTATTAATCTATAGGTGGTCTAGTCCACAAATCAAAATAGCAATGCATATCGATTTGTGATAGCATATACAGCAAATACAAAGAGGAAGTGAGCTTACATGATAAATATAACCATTCCAGAACCTGATGTCAGTATTATGAAACAGAATAGTCCTGAGCTGAGTAATATTTACGGTTTTACTGATTTTCACCTGATCACTAGAGATAAAGGTGGTATTTTTATGTTTTACAACGACGATCAGGAGCTGTTGTTTGTTGGCAAAGCAAGGAAGTTAAGACCAAGGATTAAAAAGCATTTTAATGATAATGTATCACCAATTAAATTGCATAGAGATGAAGTTAGCAAAATTGACGTTTGTATTGTCGATGAGCCTGCCCATAGAGAGATTTATGAAACATATATTATTAATGAACTAAAGGCGAAATACAATGTAGGCAAAGTATTTTATAAATAAAAACCGGTTACCAGGAGTAATAGTTGTAGTCAAGCGAGACTAAGCCTACTCGGTATTTTTATTGCGATAAACTTAGGGCAGGTTTTTAATCTGGACTCTACTCTTGGCTTTTTCCGTCAGGTGCTGCCATTTTCTTAAAAGACCGTTGTGTTTAGATAGTTTTTTAAAATTATCAGGGGCTTTTACCGGGTCGTTAATACCATTAACAACTAGGCTTATTTTAAAGTGTTGTCCAGGTTCATCCATGAAGTAGGAGCCAAGCTTAAATATATCTGCTTTAGAAAATAAGTCGTGGAGTCGTAAGTTGATTTGTCGGAACGCCTCCATATCAACATCGTGCGTATAACCTATGTTAATGATTAATTGTTTTCCGTCTGTAAAGTCTTCTGGTAAATATGGTGTCGAAATTAAATCTTTTAGTGGCTCATCAAAGGATTCCCTTTCTACAGTATGTACAAATAAAGGGCCCTTTTCTGCCTTAATGAATGTTTCTATGTCATGAAAATCAATATTTATGTCACCTGTCATTTCGATCATTTCCCTTAATCCTTCGATTGTAAGATCCTCAATGGTATTAAAGGTGTTGTGGGCATCATGAATGGTTGTACTAATGTCGATTGTTTCCAACAGTCTATCACTATTAAAATAGATGACTGCATCACAAAGCTCTTTCATTCGAAAATACTGGTTGGTTGCAGTTTGGAATCTCTTTTTACCTTCAAACCGGAATGGAAAACGAAAGACACCTATTAACAAAATATTCTTCTCTTTCAAAGCATACAACTGGTTAATGAGCTCTTCTGTCTCACTCGAATTACCACCAAGGAACCGGTAAAAGCATAAGTCATCTGGTTTGAGTTTTGAAACAACAGTATGATCTGTTTCCGACGTTTTACTATTGATTTGATAAATTCTAGCAAGTGTCTCCATTTTGTCTTCTCCCAACATTACTTTTTCACCATTATATCACTAGCGTTGCATAAAATTTTTCAACAGAAGTCAAACAAATTATTTTATGCCAAAATTATGAATA
>NZ_JBHTKJ010000026.1:0-114931 GCF_042675965.1 Virgibacillus byunsanensis
AGAAAGCAAAAAGTGCTTAGCTTTAATTTCAGTTTATGCCTTAACTTGGAAGTATGAATAATTCAGGATCATCTGCTTTTTCTAGATATTTCTCAAAGTTTCGTAATCCATTTTTGAAATGTATTTTCCATTCACCAGCCTGTTGTTCAGGGTCTGATGGGTCGGTATTTAAGTACATTGTAAAAACCTTATTGGCACCTTCTTTACGTACACTATCGAATTCCTTTATTTGTTCACATAAACCCATAAGATATCAGTCTCCCTTTACAGAATTTTGATTCTAGTAGACAGTATCCGATATCTAAACGTTATAAACATTCACCTAGGAAATTAACTTCAAACCAATAGCAGCAGAAAGTACCATGCCTATAAATAAAATTCGCTTCCATTCCCTTGATTCCCCATAAATAAGCATACCTACAACCGTACTTCCAATCGTCCCCATCCCTGTCCAAACTGCATACGCTGTACTCATTTGAATCGTTACCATGGCGATTGATAAAAAAATAAAACTAATAATAAAACCACCAAACAATACAAAAAATGAGGAAAAGCTCTTCTCCTTATTTACTTTATTAATCCCTATTACTCCCACTACTTCCCCTGCTCCGGCAATAAGTAAATAAAACCAATCCATTACGTACGTTCTCCTTCTGTAACCTCTGTGATTGTTTTTAAACCAACTACACCACAAAGCAATAATATAATTAACAATACTTTTATTAATTGGAAAGGTTCCCCAAATAAAGCAATATCCAAAATAACCGTACCCGCAGTTCCCATTCCAGTGAAAACAGCATACGTGGTACCTACAGGAAGTCGCCTTGATGCAATAATGAGTAAGTGCATACTAACATAAATAGCAATCGCAGTTAGTCCCCATGTCCACCAGTTAAAAGCATGTTTTAAACCGACTACCCAACCTACTTCAAAAAAACCTGCAAGAAAAACGATATACCAATCCTGTTTCATATATATCACTCCAATCCATTATTATATAACAAAAGCGCAAGCGCCCGTTTAGCGACGTATGGGCTGGACTTATCCGCATGAGATAAAGGAAACACGAAGAGCGTAAGCGATTCGATGTTGACTTATCGTAAGGAGGATCAGGAAGCCCACTAGTCGCTGGGCGCTGGAGCTGGACGTGGCTTAAGCAGTAAATAAATTATCCACAGACTCCTAATTTTATAATTTCCTAGACAATAAAAAAACCCGTGAGATTATCTATCCAACAGATATCTCCCGGGCTTTTATCCCTCCGTGTACACATTCGTGCGTTTTCTCTTGGACCAGTCCAACAAGTGTTGCGGAACCCTAGAAAACTTTGTAATTGAATTATATAGTCACTTACAGAAAGGCTGTTTTCGTAAAGATTGTTGCTTTTGTCACAATAGATATAAACTGCGACGTAACTTGATGTGACGGTTAACCTACCGCTACGGAAATACATTTCGCTTTCACCCATCCGGGTACAAGTGCGACATCTGCTTCGTTTCACTGCGCAGTGTCTTCTACCCGTGGGTGGCTGATGAGCCTCCTCGAGCTAACGCTCTCTGGGGTCTCAACTAGGAGGCTGTCCGACGAAGTGAAATTGCCGAATATTTATTCAAAATATGGTGGATTATACATTAATAATTCAGTGTGAATGCATATATATTCACAGAAATTATTCCGTCGGACAGCCTCCTAGGCCTCTGCTCCTCTGCTCCCACAGGAGTCTACGTGTTTTTCCTCCGCTGTTATTTCCGTTACTGTCGTGGGACTGTATCAGTATTAATAAAACACCTTACCAGTCAGGGTGAGCGGAGGGCGGTGACTCCTGCGGGAACAGCACGTGTCCGAAGACCCCGCAGAGTGGTTTTCTCGTGGAGGCTGAGGCCGTGCCCGCGGAAAGCATCCGCCCGTAGCGATCCCAGAAGGGGCCAATAGAAGTAAGCCTAAAGTTACGTCGCAGTCTACATCAACTATGAAGATAAAAAAGCAACAATGCTTGCGAAAACAGCCTACAGAAATAATCCATTTTTTACTGATTTATATTTCAAAATTAGTTTCCAGTTCTTTTAACTGTTCTTTCAAATCTCTTATTTCCTGATCACTTACATCGCTTTGTCCATATCTAACCTTTTGATAGACGTCAAAGTCCGCGTTTGCATTAATACGTTTTAACCATTCCTCAATAGTTTCAAAGGGATATCGTCCCTACTCGCTTTTACCTGCTTTAGTTTCAAATTGATAAACCATTTTGCGCACAGGATGATCAGGTTTGTTAAAATAACTTGCAAACATTCCCCTGATGGATCGCTTATCCCGTCTTGTTTTTTCATCTAGACCACCATATGATACAGCTTCACTATCTCCTGCATAATTCATTTGGTCGAATTTATTTTTAAAAACACGGATTGCAATGAACAGATAACCCCAATGATCAGGGTTAGGATACTCCAGTATATGATTGGTCCTATTATTTCCATTAATGAGGGGCCTAATTCGTCATAATTATCTTGTTCCCCTCCCCCAAGTGGAGAAGATTCTTGTTCTTGTCTTTCCCTTTCAATTGGTTCTATGAACTTTAGTAATTCACCTATTTTACTTGCTATAAACGTAAATACATAGGCAAAGCCTTCCCACACTTTTAAAAATATGTACCTCCCTATATCAAATAAAGGGAAAACGACCACAGAGCCAAAGGCAAAAAACAGAAGAATATAAAGCCATAATTTACGATCAAATTGTTTTCGCTCTTCCTGTTTAATCACTGCTAAATGACTACTTATATAACCAAATATTAATAGGATAAAGTGCATCATAGCATACAGAACAATTTGATAATCCTGGACTAGTAATATCAATGCTAATTTAATGCTTCTTTTGCTTGATTTATGTTATTCATTTATGTGCACCTTTCTCCTGTATAATTCGATAACTATTAGATAATTAACACTATTATTACACATTTGATATAAATAGAAAAGGACGAATCCTATGTGAATTCGCCCCTATTACATCTCATTTTCTTACAATTTTCACCTTTTTTATTTGATACCCGTCATTTTCTTCAACGATAAATTGATAGCCATCACGCTCAACAATTGAGCCTTTTTTCGAGTCTAAGTTCTTCGTAATAATCCAACCACCTATCGTATCTACCTCATCATCTTCAAGTTTAGTTCCAAACAGTTCGTTAACCTCATCGAGTAATACTTTGCCGTCTATTATAGTAATATCATCATTTATATTCTCAATCATAGGCTTTTCATTTGCATCAAATTCATCCCGAATTTCCCCAACGATCTCCTCTAATATATCTTCCACAGTTATAAGACCTGCTGTACCACCATATTCATCAATAACAATGGCCATGTGTATTCTCTCTTTCTGCATTTTCAACAAGACTTGTTTAATTGGTGTAACTTCTGAAACATGAAGGATTGGTCTAATATAAGGCTCAATCGAAACTTCTTCATTCGATACATGTCCTGTAAATAGCTCTTTTATATTTACTAATCCTACAATATGATCTTTGTCATTCTTAGCTACAGGATAACGTGTAAATTGATCCTCTTTTACAATGGTAATGTTTTCCCCAAACGAATCTTCCAAATAGAAGCAGATCATCTCTGTTCGAGGTATCATTATTTCTTTAGTCAACCGTTCATCAAATTCAAAGATCTTATTTACATATGTCATTTCCGAATGATTTATTTCACCACTTCTATAGCTCTCAGAAAGAATTAACCGCAGTTCTTCCTCTGAATGGGCAACTTCATGTTCTTGCACTGGTCGAAAGCCAAATAATCGGATAAATAAGCGAGCAGAACCATTCAATAACCATATAAATGGATACATAACCTTGTAAAATAAAATGAGTGGTTTTGCTAATAACAAGGTAACTGCTTCAGCCTTCTGAATTGCAATTGTTTTTGGAGCAAGTTCCCCGATGACAACATGTAAAAATGTAATTAGAATAAAGGCGATTCCAAAGGATAAAATGGAAGATACAGCAGCATTTAAACCAAGGTTATCAAACAATGGATGTAGTAACCTTTCCACGGTTGGTTCGCCTAACCAACCCAAACCTAATGCTGTAACCGTAATTCCTAACTGACATGCAGACAAATAAGCATCTAAGTTATCGGTTAACTTTTTAGCATACACTGCTTTTTTATTGCCTTCTTCTATTAAATGATTAATACGAGTTGTTCTTACCTTTACGATGGAAAATTCAGTTGCTACAAAGAAGGCTGTTAACAAGATTAAAAGAACAACTAAAAGTAAATTAATAACGACCAATTTTCTGCCCTTACATGATTGTCATGCAAGGAATTCACCCCCTTGGCCAATCCTAAGTTTATAGCTATTTCTGTTCTTTCTTCGCCTCAGGGTCTTTCTTTATCATCCGAATAAAGGCGACTACAATCAACAATAAAATCACTGTAAACGGAAGTGCGGATGTTAATGAAGCAGTCTGTAAGGCATCTAACCCGCCAGCAAGTAATAACACAACTGCTATAGCTGTTATTAATATGCCCCAAATCAATTTCACTACTAAAGCAGGATTCAAACTTCCCTTAGACGTCATACTTCCTAAAATATATGTTGCCGAATCAGCGGAAGTGACTAAGAACGTGAAAATTAAAAATATCGTTAACAATGATAATATATTGGAAAGCGGTAAATCACCATACGTTTCAAATAACGCAACTGCCATATCTTCATTTACTGCTTCAGCAATTTCTGTTCCAGCGTTTAAATCACTAAATATAGCCGTTCCTCCAAATGCCGCAATCCATAAGCATGCTATAACTGGTGGAACAATTAATACCCCAAAGACAAATTCACGAATCGTTCTTCCTTTAGAAACACGTGCAACGAAAGCACCAACAAATGGAGACCATGCTATTGCCCATGCCCAATAGAAAATTGTCCAATCACGGACCCATGTTTCACCGGAATATGGTGTTAAACGCAAACTATATTGAACAAAATTCGTAAAATAATCACCAAGTCCCAGGACAAACGTATTTAAAATAAATACGGTTGGTCCTGCTAGAAATACAAAGACTAGTAACAATAGGCATAACCCTAAGTTTAGATTACTTAACCATTTAATTCCTTTATTTAACCCCGTACTAGATGATAGTAAATAGGTTACAAGCATAACCCCTGCAATTGCTATTTGCACCCAAACTGTATTTGGTATATTAAATACATGTTTTAAACCACCATTCATTTGTAAAATACCAAGTCCTAATGAAGTTGCCACACCCATAACTGTTGCAATAACAGCCAAAGAGTCAATCGTATTACTGACACCCTTATTCATTCCAATTACAGGTTGAATGGACGTGGATATTAATCCTTTCCTATCTTTCTTGAATTGTAGATACGCAATAATAAGTCCAACAATCGCAAAAACAGACCATTGACTAACCCCCCAATGGAAAAAAGCATAACCCATTGCTATTCTTGCTGACTCCTCTGTTTGGGCTTCCAATCCTTCAAATGGAGTTGTGAAAAAGTGACTCATTGGTTCAGCAACACCCCAAAATACTAAACCGGCACCAAAACCAGCAGAAAAAAGCATACCAATCCATGTAAAAAATGGATATTCTGGGCGAGAATCTTTTGGACCAAGGCGAATTTTTCCATACTTAGTAATAGAAATACCAAATAAAAATAGGACAAATATAAAAACAGCTAGTAAGTAAAACCATCCAAAATTAATGGTTGTGAAATCAAACAATGCTTCAGCAACCTGCCCAAATCTTTCTGGTACTGATGCTCCTAAAATCACAATAAGTAAGATAATAATTGAAGATACATAAAATACTGGATTCTTATACGTATGTTTTTCCATATTGTTTCCTTTCTGCATTCTATTTTTGTTGCAGGAGATGAAGAAAATAGTTTAACAAATGTAATATTACCTTGATAGTCATTCATTAAACCTATTTTTTTGAAGATGATACATTTTTATACCAATTGGATACTTATATTAAATTATAGGATTTTTTGAATGTATATCGATTGTATATATACCATATCAATGCCAGTCCGGTCATAAGCGCACTTGCCATTATGTAGACTGTAATAAGATTAAAATACTGAATTACAACATATGACATAAATGGCCCTACTGCTGCTCCAACATCAATCACAATAGTGTGTGCGGTTATAACCTTGATCGAGTTAGAAGAATTTCCTGCTGTATTTGTTGCTAGTGTATCTGTTGTGGTAACAAACAAAGTTGACATTAACTGAAATAATAAAAGAGATACAATTAATAGAATAATTGACTGCAAGAATCCTAGTATAAGTAATAATAAGCCCCCACCTAATAGTGGAATATATAAAATTCTAATTTGGGATGATGCGATATCTAAACGTCTCCCTATAGCTGAAGCGATAAACGGATCCCACCCCCATCGAATCGCTTGTATTATACCTGCAATTGTTGCAGCACCAACGGTAAATTCCATGATCGTCCATTCATTACTATAATTATTATTAATTAATTGACTCAAAGTGGATGCAAATAAACCAAATACAACAAATCCCATTGTAAATCCAGTTGCAAGTACAAGCCAAATATATGTAGAAAAACCATTCACTTTTGTTCCAGTGGTTGGTTTAATTTCTGTATTAGGCTGTGACACAGGAACAAATAATACTACCATTGGAATCGCTAGTAAACCGAGTAATGCAAAAAGAGTAGTTACAAAAAACAATGATGTTTGATCAACCAGTAATCCACCACCTAGCATACCTACGAGGCCTCCAAGCCCCCACAAACCATTATACAAACCGACAAATTTCCCTCGATTCATTTGTTCAGTAAATTCTATAACTGTTAGATAACCACCTAATCGTAGTAGCGACCATGCTACACCCCAGAGCGCACGCATGAAAAACAGTAGCCAAAACTCCTTAACGACACCATATGAAAAAGTAGTAGAAATTGCGAGAAAAACAGCAATATACAACCCTGTTCTTAATTGAAAGTGCTTATAAAATAATCCTATTAGTGGATTAATAGGTAGACGGACAAAACGATTTACGGATAACAATACACCTATTTGCCATACGGCAGTTAAACCAAAATCCTCCCAATAAATTGGAAGCACTATAAATAACATCGAATCTCCCACAACAGACAATGCTGTTAAAAGCGCAATACCAATTACCCGTTTTCTCGCATTCATATGAAGTCATCCCTTTTTAAATAGCTAAGATTAGAATACTACCACAAAGTAATGGGTAGCACAAAACTTTTTTAAATTATTATGAAAAAAGGCTGTTTTCGTAATGCATAAATATTAAATGCGAGGTAACTGTCGCTCTGGAAGTACATTACGCGGGCGGCTGATGAGCTTCTTTATGCTAGTGCATTTTTAGAATCTCACCTATGCCTATCCTCCCGCAGCACGTGTCCGAACTCCTCGGAAGAAGCGTTCTTTGCTTCTGAGGAGGGCTGAGGCCGTGCCCACGCAAAACGAAGTGTTCTGCCGAAGCGGCTGTATACCACTCAATATTGGAAAAAGCAAATCCACGAATAAGTTAAGTATTAATTTATATCAACTATGCAGATAGAAAGCAACAGTGTGTGCTTAACAGCTTAGAAAACTTGGCATTCGCCAAGCCTTTATAGCGAATGGCCTAGTTGCACTTATGCAGATAAGGAAGTTTTATACTTTCTTACCTGCCAAAAAAGGATGACTTTCTTATTAAGAAAGTCATCCTACACCACTTACTTTTCTATAAAAATACCTTCTGAAATAAAACTTTCTACTTCATGTCGATCAGATGGTTTTTCGCGTTCCTGATATTGCTCCTTCAACTCGGCTGTTTCACCCTGGTACCCAACGGCAACGATCGCATGTATCATATAATTTTCAGGAATGTGTAATACTTTCTTAGCCTTTTCACGGTCAAAACCACCCATCGCGTGTGTAATTAGACCTTTTCGTATTGCTTCAAGTGCTAAGAATCCCCACGCTGCACCAGTATCAAAAGCATGAGTAGGATTATCTCCACCAAATCTAACTTCATCCATTTTAGACACAACCGCTACTAGTACAGGTGCTTTATCACACCATGCTACATTTCCATCATGAATAAAGGAAAGAAATTTATTTCGGTCTTCCGCAGATTGAGCAAAAATAAACCTCCATGGCTGAACATTAGCAGCAGAAGGTGCCCACCGTGCAGCTTCAAATATACTATTTAGATCCTCATCAGATACCTCTTTATCCTTAAACGATCGCGGTGACCACCGTTTTAAGTAAATAGGGTCAATATCATAAGACGCATTACGAAAATCTTTTACATTATTCATAAGATGACTTCCTCCTCTATTTCTCTACTCAATATTACTTAAAATAGTTGCTAAACTATTATACATCTATCACTTAACTATTTTAAAGTAAAAAAATCCACCCTGCACTAAATCAGGATGGATTTTATAAAATTATTTATTATATCAATTTTATCTTACACGACGTACATGACCTGCAAAGTGATTTTTCCAATAACCGCTTGTCATGTTAGCAACTGCAACTCCGGTAGAATTTTGTGCTCCTATAAAGTTCCCGTTACCAACATAAATTCCTACATGACCATTCGTCTTGTACGTGTTGAAGAAAACTAAATCACCAGGCTGGACGTTACTATACGATACTTTTGTACCAGTACTTTGCAACCCAGCTGTACTAGATGGTATAGAGTATCCACCTTGTGCAAATGCCCAAGAAACGAATCCAGAACAATCAAATCCACCTGGAGACTTACCAGCCCATACATATGGTGTGCCAAGATGATTGTAACCTACATTTATTGCTGTATTAAGATTTCCATTGCCTGAGACTCGTTGAACTGGCTTAGATGATACCTTATTACTTGTTTTACTACTTAACTGTGTAAGGTTTCCATCAGAATTTGTACCGCTCTCAGTAGTAGTAACACTTCTATTTATTTGCTCTTCAAGTGCGGCTAAATTACTATCTTTCACTTGTAATTCAGCTTTTAATTCTAGTAAGTTTCTCTCTTTTTTCTTTAATTCTTTCTTTTTATCTTCATTTTCTTCTTGTTGCTCTATAATTAATGCATTCATACCTTCAAGTTCTGATTTCATATCTTTTAATTCCGTAAGCTTCGTCATCACTTTATCCTGTTTCTCTTCCAATACTGCTTTATCTTCTTCTTGCTTTTCCATCAATCTTGTATCAGAGTCAGCTATTTTTGTAACAGCTGTTACACGACTGATAAAATCACCAAAGCTTGCTGAACCAAACAATACGTCTAAAAACCCTATATTACCTCCACTTTTTTGATAGGATTTAACACGACCCTTTAAAATATCGAAACGTATTTCGATAACCTCTTCTAATTCACTAATCTCATCTTCTAGAAGGGAAACTTCTTCTTCCGTATTCGTTAAATCTTCTTCGGTAGTAGCAATCATTTCTCTATTTTGAACTAAAGCTTCATCCACTCGTTCAATTTCATCATTTAATTCTTTTAGCTCCATTAAAACATCCGCAATTTTAGCTTCTGCATCTGATAAATCAGCTTTGATAGATGAACGTTCATCTTGGATTTCACCGATTGTTTCTGCTTGTACAGCATCACTTAAAAACACACCGCTTAAACCAACTACTGTAACAGTTGTTAAGGCTACTAAATATTTCTTCAATTCTGATTCCCCGCTCCCGCTTCCACCGCAAATGAATATGTATTTTTCTCGTTACCAGGTCATTTGTCATAGTGGTTTATATTTTTATATGTATCTCTCTAGTTAATCTATTAATATACTATTAGGTAATTAGTAGTATAACATCTAAAAATGACATGCATGTAATAGGGATATTACAATTATATTTCAAAAACAAACAAAAACACCCTTCATTCTACCTAAAGAGTGTTTTTGTTAACGATTGCAAATTTTACTTATCTAGTAAATTGTTCCTCTTCCGTAGACCCCTTTAATGCACCTGTTGAAGAATTTCCACCTGATATCACCTGAGCAACTTCATCAAAATAGCCAGTTCCCACTTCTCGTTGATGACGCGTTGCACTATAACCAAATTGCTCATTGGCAAATTCTGCTTGCTGCAACTCGGAATATGCAGCCATCCCTTCATCCTTATATTTTCTGGCAAGCTCAAACATACTGTGATTCAGTGCATGAAAACCAGCTAGTGTAACAAACTGGAACTTATAGCCCATTTTTCCAAGTTCTTGTTGAAAACCTGCAATCTCTTTGTCAGATAATTTCCGTTTCCAATTGAAGGATGGCGAACAATTATATGCTAGTAATTTATTCGGATACTTCTTGTGGATTGCGTCTGCAAATAATTGCGCCTCCTTAAGATTTGGTTCAGACGTTTCACACCAGACAAGATCTGCATAAGGAGCATACGCTAAACCACGAGCGATAGCCTGATCGATTCCAGATTTTGTTTTAAAAAATCCCTCAGCAGTACGCTCACCTGTAATAAATGCTGCATCGTATGGATCTATGTCACTTGTTATTAAGTCAGCGGCATTTGCATCTGTTCTTGCAATAATTAACGTTGATGTCCCCATTACATCTGCAGCAAAGCGAGCCGATATAAGATTTCGTACTGCTGTCTGTGTTGGCAATAATACTTTACCGCCTAAGTGTCCACACTTCTTCTCAGAAGAAAGCTGGTCTTCAAAGTGTACAGCGGAAGCACCTGCTTCAATCATTGCTTTCATTAATTCAAATACGTTCAGTTGTCCGCCAAAACCTGCCTCTGCATCTGCAACTATAGGAGCAAACCAATCGATTGAATCTTTACCTTCAGCAAAGTGAATTTGATCTGCGCGTTGTAATGCCTGATTAATTCGTTTTACAACATCAGGTACACTATTGACTGGATACAAACTTTGATCCGGGTACATGTGACCGGCTACATTCGCATCAGCTGCAACCTGCCAGCCACTTAAGTAAATTGCTTTTAATCCTGCCTTTACTTGTTGAACTGCTTGGTTACCTGTCAGTGCTCCTAACGCATTCACGTAATCCTCATCTTTAAGTAAATCCCACAGTTTTTCAGCACCTTTTTTGGCAATGGTGTACTCAATATCAATTGACCCTCTCAGCCTTACCACATCATTAGGAGTGTATGGACGTTCAACCCCAACCCAACGCATTTTATTTTCCCATTCGTTTATTAAATTCTCTATACGTGCTTGATCCATGCTTATTTTCCTCCTTTTAATAATTGCTCATATGCTGGCAATGTTAAAAATTTAGTGAAGCGCTCTTCTGACACAAGTTCTCTTAAAAATCTGAGCAGCTTGCTGAAAGTGTTTTTCTTGGTTATCCTTCCATCCAGATGCCAGCCCCTCGGTCTGACCATCAAAACAGCAACCTCATCATATAATGTATAGCTCTTTCCATTATCTTCCTGAAAATCTATTTCTCTACGTATTGTGTCCATTAGGTTAATTTGACCGTTTATAATATTTTTCCAAGTAGGAGAGGTGGCATCCTCAAAATCCTCCATAAACACTTTTGCCCTGGAATTTAGGGCATTAATAATCATCTTTCTATCAACAGGGCCCGTAATTTCTACTCTTCTATCTTGCAGGTCTTTCGGTAAAGTCCAAATTGACCACTCCTTTTCCCGGACATTTTTCATTTCAGGTTAGAAAACTTGGCATTCGCCAAGCCTTTATAGCGAATGGCCTAGTTGCACTTATGCAGATAAGGAAGTTTTATACTTTCTTACCTGCTAAAAAACCAGGCTTTTTCCCATCGTCTATCCTAGACTGCAGTTTATACCTAAAATTCAGAAGTGTTTTTCTTCGGTCATTAAAGCGCTTATGAAGTTTAATAAGAAATTGAAAGGCTTCTTTCAGTTAACACGATCTCAACCCTAGGAAGCAGTTTACCTGAAAGATGAACTCCCTGATCAGCATTTACATATCTCTTTGATTGTTATAATACAATTATTTTTTTGCATATGTTGTTATATAACAACATATGCAAAAAAATTACTCTACCTGTTTTGATAAACAATACTCACATTCTAACGTAAGGCTTCGTTCATCAACTTTTTTTCCACACTCCGGACAAATCGCAGTATCATTTAGCTTCAAGTTACCCCTCCTCTTATATAACAGTTTATTAATTATTGTTATTGTTATAATACAGTCTATGTGTAGTTCTCAAAAAAAGCAACTCTTTTTTTGAAATTTTCAATTTAACTATTCCAAAAATGCTCTCTAACCCCGACACAATACCACTTAAAAATAAAAAAAATATCCTGTCAAAATAATTATGACAGGAAAAATAGTTGCATCGTTACACAGACAATATATGATAGGTATTAAGTAGTTTTGCGAGTAAGCGTCTGGAGGTCTAAAGTCTTGAAGAAATTTCACATTACTGGTAGCCGTGTTATTAAAACGGGTGTGGCCATATTTATCACCGCATTGTTGTGTGAGTTGTTAAATTGGCCACCAGTATTTGCAGTAATTACAGCCATTGTAACGATAGAACCAACTGTTTCGGATTCCATTAAGAAAGGAATGGTTCGTTTTCCGGCATCGGCTATTGGTTCTGCTTATGCTGTATTGTTTATATCACTTTTTGGAGATTCACCTATAACGTACACACTTTCTGCTGTTTTTACAATTGCAACTTGCTACCGGCTTAAATTACATGCTGGTCTACTTGTAGCAACCCTAACTGCTGTTGCAATGATTGAAGTAATACATAGCAATTATCTTATTTCATTTTTTATCCGTTTAGGAACAACAACAATCGGTCTGGTCGTATCAACCGTTGTAAACATGTTTGTGCTTCCACCTGATTATACAAATGACATCGTAAAGAACATTCAAAACATAGCCGGACGAACAGGAATAGTTATCGAAAAAGTATTTAAGGATATTTTAGAAGATAAACATGAGAGACATGCAAATGAACAATTGTTAGTCGACCAACTGGATAAAACAATTCATCAGACAGATACGTTAATCCGTTTTCAAAAAGATGAATCTAAATTCCATCCTTTAGTAGGTGTTGAGAAATATCAGTTTCAACATGCGCAGGATCAATTAATAAGACTTAGGTTGATCCATTATCACCTGGATACGTTAATTAACACTCCATTACAAACAACGTCATGGTCTAAAGAGGATCGAGAAATTATTCTTAAAGCTATTACAGAATTAACTCACTCATTACAAGAACCATCTTCTTATGATCAATTGACACATCAGCGTCAACTAAATTTTATTACAGAGATTCTTTGGGATGATGACGGGGAAATCACCAAGAAAAACAAAGCGCATCCAACCAATTTTTCTCCTGAGTTAATTATTTTGTATGAACTTGTAAATATATACAACCTAGTAGATAAATTTTATAAAGAATATTAGAAAAATTGGCTTATCGTTAAAGGGATTCTTAGTAAGCGTACTTTGCTTTCTTAGAGTCACTTATGCTCTGGAGTGCAAGCCTTTATGGCGAAATCCTTAGTTGCACTTATGCAGATAGGAAAGTTTTATACTTTCCTATCTACGAAAAAAAGCCATGCATTAGCGTGGCTTTTTGAATTAATTTTCATGTCAGTAGATCTATTCTACAAGATCATGCTTAAACGCATAAATAACTGCCTGGGTCCTGTCATGTACTTCCAGTTTTCCTAATACGTTACTAACATGAACTTTCACCGTTTTCATGGCAATATATAATTCATCAGCAATTTCCTGATTTGTTTTCCCTTGTGCAACAAGCAACAATATTTCCATTTCACGCTCCGTTAATTGATCATGCAGGTTTTCCACGTTTTTCTCACGCATCCGGTTCATAATTTTACCTGTTACTTCAGGTTCTAAAATCGATTGACCTTCAAATGTAGCACGAATTGCTTTTGCAATTTCACTTGCTTTTGACGTTTTCAGCATATAGCTAGTTGCTCCGGCTTCAAGCGCAGGATAGACTTTTTCGTCATCAAGAAAACTTGTAACAATGATAATTTTTGCCTCTGCCCACTCTGCGATAATGTTTTTAGTAGCTTCAATACCATCCATTTCTTTCATCACTAGATCCATTAAAATAATATCAGGCCTTAAATCCAGAGCAATCTGGACAGCTTCTTCCCCATCATCCGCTTCAGCCACAACCTCCATATCTGGCTGTGCTGACAGATAAGCAGAAACACCAATTCTAACCATTTCATGATCATCTGCAAACAAAATACTAATCATTAATCTCACCTTCTCTTTGTAAGGTAGGTACTTTCACTTCTATACGTGTCCCCTGCTTTGGTAAACTAATTACTTTAAACGTTCCACCCACTTCAAATGCACGTTCACGCATGTTTTCAAGTCCATATGAACTTGTCTTCACTTTCTCAACATCAAACCCTATTCCATCATCAACTATTCTTAAAATCACTGTCTCATCTCGTTCGATTAACATAACGTGAAGTTCTTTTGCATCAGCATGTCTTAGTGTATTGGAAACAGACTCCTGAAGAATCCGAAATAACTGATCTTCGACACCTTTATCAACTGTGAAATTTTCTACCTTCCATTCAATCTCCATTGGTACCTTTTGCATAAGTTCAACTAACAGTTCTTCGACACCTTCTTGTAATGACTTTCCTTTTAATGCTACAGGACGTAAATGCAGTAATAACGCACGCATCTCAAGCTGTGATTGATGAATCATTTTTTCCACCATCTGTAGCTGCTTTCGAATAGCTAGGTCCTCTGGGGGGCTTGACTCATTTATAGCAGACATCATCATCGATGCAGCGAATAACTGTTGACTAACGGAATCGTGTAATTCACGTGCCAAGCGATTTCTTTCCTGAACAACAATTTCCTGAAGACTTTTTTCACGTTCATTGGCTCTTTCTGTAGCTAATCGTTGTGCGTTTTCTGTTTGGATTCTGATTTTCTCTTGTATCTGTTCCATATGACTTTGGATACTTTCGAGTTCTTTATATGGTTCTTCATCTATTGTAAATTTTTGACCTTTAACCATTTCATTTAATTGCCGATCAATTTGATGAAGCCTTTGTCTCCAATACAATCCTGTTGTGATACCGATGATCATTCCTGCAACAATAGGTATACTAAACACAAAAACCAGAAAAGGGATATCGTATAAATTTCGATCCACTACAAAAGCCCAATCATCTAATGGAAAAGCGATAAATGTTACGGTGATCATCATTATAGAGATGATTAAACTAAATAATATCGCGGTGAATACATGACGTACAACCGTATTCATATTCGCTTCACCTCAATATCTCCAGAAAATAAAGAGGTTACTATTTTCACTCTGGAAAGTGACGTATCGTATTCTTTTGTTTGATAATGAAGGGACTGGTTCATTAATCTCCAGTGATGCTGACCTAGAACATGTGCACGCCCAAAGATTGAACTATGGTGAATACTTACTTCCACTTCATAAGGAACGTATATTACGATATTTCCAACAATATGTCGTATGGATATAATTGCTGTATCACTAGGTAGAACCGTATTGCTCAAGTCAATTACTCGATCACCAAATGCACCATGAATATTAATGTCCCGCCATTGATAAGCTGTATCTTCCGTTTGTTGATCATCCATGATTTTATGGTCAAACAGTGGTTTGATTTCCACAATCGGATCGGCTATCACTTGCTCGTGACCTGGAAAATGTGGCATAAAATGTTCTGCTTCCTTTTTCGATTTTGAATAGTTCATAATGAATAATACAATTGCTGCAATAATTAAGAAACGTACTGCCAGCATATTTAAAATAGCGAAAACTAATCCAACTACGCCTAACCAAAATAAAATTTTCCCCCATAAACGATTAAATTTCTTCCACCCGATATAAATAAACAATCCTGAAAATAAGGCAGAAGCAATCATACCACCATGAAAGAAAGCGACCTCAACAATAAAGAGGATCACCCCAATTATTAGAATCCAGTTGAACGTATCTGTAGTCAATCGTTTAAACATAAAGGTGACCCCCCATTCTCTAATGTAATAGAACAGACGCATTTGAATGCGCCTGTTTTAGTATATCATTTTTTATATCTTATGGAGAAATATGTCATTTACTTCCCTGTTCGTTCATTTCTTTTTCTAGTTTAGCTATTTTACTATCGAATGTACTTCGGTAATACGCGCTATTAACTTTATACTCCAATCCCTCAATATACTGTTCCATTTCAGCAAATCGTGAGTATGGTTTATCTGGGGAGTCTTCTACCACTCTATTTATTTGATGGTTAGCATGCGCCATATTTTCACGACCCATCAATTCCATACGGCGCAAATGCATATCTTTTAGTTTATGTTTCATTTCTTCATATTTTTGTTCCAAACTTTCAAGTTGTTGTTCTGCTTCTTCGCGTGATGCTTTCATACGATCTGCACGCCCTTGATACTCCTCGTATTCTTTAACTGCAAATTCATGCATCTGCTCTTCTCCAGCTTTTTCGGCGATATTTGCTTGTTTTATTCGTTTATCTGCAAGATCCTGTGCTTTGTGATACTCTCTTGAAAACTCATCCTTTAGTTTATATTGACGGTCAACAAGCTTACGTACCTTTTCTTTTTCTTGTTCACTTTGACGCAAGTATTGATTCAATGCAGCTATTGGATTTTTCTGTTCCTTTTGATCCATCATATTGTGAAGATCTGATGAAATGGAATCTTTCATACGTGTAAATATATTTGTCATTTGTAATTCGCTCCTTTTATAATTGAATTAGTTATTCAGTTCCGCCCATTGACGTTCAAAATTTGCAAATGGATCATTCGACTCTACTACTTGCTCAGCTGATTGCCCATCATCTTTCTTCCAGTTTGTATAAATAAGGTACAATACATATGCTGCCGCGACCCCGAGTACTGCATAGATATTGGATAATGCAATGCTAAGGACAAGTAAACCAAGAATAACCCACCCAATCTTACCTCCAGTAGAATCGCTTTTAATGAATTGCTTAAAGATTACATATAGCAACCAAATGCTAAGACCTAATAAAACCATTGGGCCAAGATTAGCTAGCAAAATAAGTAATGCAATTAACCCTCCAATAAACAACATAAACTTTTTCATCGTTCCTGCCTCCTTTCTTTATCTTGAATCCATCTTACCGAGAAAACAGGTCTTTAGTAATGATCCAGAGCCATATCTTTAACTAGGTCTTGAGGCGTATTAAGCTATGGACTTGTTGAAAACAGATCAAAAGCGCAAGCGCCTTTACAGATTCGTGCGGTGTTTCGCTGTCGGAGCATCCTGTACGTTGGAGCTGAATGTGGCCGTTCCTTTAAATGTTAATCTAAAAAAGAGATGAATTTTCATCTCTTTTTTAAACCTATTTCCTGGGCAATAAGTTCATAGGATTTTCGTCTTGCTTCATAACTGTGTGTTATTGTTACAATCATAAACTCGTCTGTTTGATATTTATCTTTTAGTTCCTGTAGTTTATGCTTCACTTTCGTTGGATTCCCGACTATTATTTTCTCTCGCATACTTTGGACGATTTCTTTCTCATCATCAGTAAATGTGTAAGCTTTTGCTTCTTTTATAGTTGGAACCCCTTCCCGATCTCCCTTATCTTCTTTCAGTTTCCATATAAGGCTGCTTAAAGCAAGTTCTTCTGCCTCTTCTGTCGTTTCTGCACAAATAACTGAGACAGCAACAAGGGCTTTTGGATGTTTATTGCCCTCGTTGTGTTCTAAGAACATTTTCCGATATTTTTCTACGATTAAAGGACCGTCTTGATCACTCATAAAATGTCCAAAAGCATATTGCATTCCTTTTTCTGCTGCTAAAACAGCACTTTTTTGACTGGTACCTAATAACCATGGCTCAGGTGGGATAGGAGGTACTGGTGATGGTGCAACTTTTGCATAAAGATGTTCTTTTGGAAAATTACTATGTAAAAATTGGAGCATTTCATCAAGGATCTCTGGCATTTTCCGTACATTTTCAAGAAAATTAGTCGATAGCGCCATTGTCGCCTCAGCTGATCCTCCTGGTGCTCGTCCTATACCTAGGTCTATTCGATTAGGATATAATGTTGCTAGAAGATTATAAGCTTCAGCTACTTTATACGGTTTATAGTGTGGCAGTAACACAGCACCAGAACCTATACGTATAGTGGAAGTTTGTGAACCGATAATTCCAAGCATGATATCCGGTGCTGGACATGCCAGTCCAGACATATCATGATGTTCAGCTATCCAGTAACGTGTGTATCCTGCTTTATCTGCTTGCTTAGCAAGTTCAATAGATGCTTTTAATGCATCTTGTGCACTTGTACCACTCGAAATTGGAGCTTGATCCAATATGCTGAGTTTCATATTTTTCCCTGCTTTCTTGATTATTCTATAAACTGGTATTTGATTAGTATAACAATAACATGTAAATAATTTTAAAAATAATCCTTTATAATGTTTTCAATTTAAAGCTTTTCTGTTACTATATATCTAATTGATATATAGTAACTTGATATAGGGTGGTATTATGACAAAAGAAAATCATACAAAATATGCAATACTTGGCTTACTTACAACAGGGTGTCATTCAGGATATTCCATTAAACAAATGATTGACGGTAGTCTAAACCATTTCTGGAAAATTAGTTATGGGCAGATATATCCTACTTTGAAACAGTTAGTTGAAGAGGGGTTAGCAACCGTTAAAGACACTACCCAAACTGGCAAACCGAACAAAAAAGAATATTATTTAACCTCGGACGGGAAAACCGCTCTACAGTCATGGCTTAATAATCCAATAGAAGCTATCCCTACTGAAAAAAATGAACTTTTGCTAAAATTATTCTTTAGCCGTCACCAGCATGCAGACATTACAATTAACCAAATTGATCACTACTTAAATCAACTTACTGAACGTTACCATACATATCTATCTATTGAACAACTAATTACTGAAAACTTATTAGATCAAGCAGATTCTCCATTTTGGCTTATTACACTCGACTACGGCAAAAGAACGACAAAAGCAGCCATCGAATGGTGTGAAGATACGCAAGAAAAATTAAAAGAATAAGAGGGTGTGATATTTTGGGTAAAGAAGTATTTCCTGGTCGCTACACAACAGAACAGGAAGAAAATGTTGTTGTATTTCTTATTGGCATGCGGATAAATAAATGGTGGGCCATCCATAAATGGTTACCTGTTTTTACTGCAATGCCTCCAATGATTCGTGAGCTTTATATGAATAAGAAAACCGGCTTTTTATCAATGGAATCTTTCTTTAGTCTCCGTACAACTCTGTTAGTCCAGTATTGGCGTTCATCAGATGATCTGATTACCTACGCCAAAGGCCCCACACATTTAACTGCATGGAGAAGATTTAACAAAAAAATAGGAAATAATAACGCCGTAGGGATTTATCATGAAACATACGTAATCGAAAAGGGAAATTATGAAAGTGTTTACGGAAATATGCCCGTTTTTGGACTTGCTAAAGCTGCAGGACACCGATTAATCTCCACACCTTTAAATTCAGCCCGTAAACGACTTAAAACGGGTAACTAGTGCTCCATTTTTTAAAGTTAGTATCGATTACTTTTACTCATTTCAGGTTTCCTATATTATAGTTATATAGTTTTTTAAGCTATATCATAATATAAGGTGTTGAAAAACATGGGTGTTTATATTCGAGAACCTATTAATGGACTTACACATTTATTCGGAGCAATATTATCTTTTGCAGGGTTACTTGCATTAGTTATCAAGGCTTCAACTACTGCAGATTCTGCACTTGCTGTTATGGCAGTTATTATTTTTGGAATTAGCATGATTCTGTTGTATGCAGCTTCTGCCACCTATCACATGGTAGTTGCAAAAGACCATGTCATTGCATTTTTAAGACGAATTGATCATTCGATGATTTTCGTATTGATCGCAGGAACATATACACCCTTGTGCCTCATTAGTTTAAATGGAGTTACCGGTTGGGTTTTATTTGCTGTAATTAACATGATTGCACTATTGGGAGTTACCTTTAAACTAGTATGGTTTCACGCTCCCAGATGGTTATCAACAGCGCTATACGTGGTGATGGGCTGGATTGTTATTTTCTTCAGTTCCTCTCTTCTGCCAATTATTGGTTTCAACGGAATGCTGTTATTAGTTTTAGGTGGTTTGTTCTACACAATTGGAGCAATTATTTATTGGCTGAAACCTAAGTTCTTATCTTTTAAACATGTTGGCTTTCATGAGATTTTTCATGTATTTATTTTATTTGGTAGCTTCTTTCATTTTTTCTGCATATATAGTTATGTATTGTAAGATCAAAAGTACTGGAGCTTAACAAAGCTGATTCTGTAAATGATTATACAAAGCTCTACAGTTACCCTGTCCTTACTATTAAAAAAAGCGAACTCACCACCAAGTGATGAGTTCGCTTTTATTTAATACGAAACCAATTCGGAAAGAACATAGTGATAGACTAATTTTTCAGTGTTTTCTAAAGATTTGTCATGTGTTCTTTCATAAGCATGAGATGAATCTATTCCTGGTCCGATAAGTCCATGAATGATATCATTTCCTGCTTTAATTGCAGCAGATGCATCAGATCCATAGTACGGATAGATATCCAATTTATAACCGATCCCATTCGTTTCTGCAAGTTCAACCAGATGCTTCCGTAGTCCGTAATGATAAGGACCGCTTGCATCCTTCACACAAATAGAAGCGGTATATTCATTAGTAGATTGTCCATCCCCCATCGCCCCCATATCAACTGCTAAATACTCAACAGTCTCAGGTGTAACATTAGAATTCCCACCATAGCCAATTTCCTCATTGTTGGAGATAAGAAAATGAGTCGTATACGGAAGTTTTGCATCTTCTTCTTTAAGTCTCTTGATAAGTTGCATAAGAATGCCAACACTCGCTTTGTCATCTAAATGACGGGATTTCATGAAGCCATTATCCGTAACTTGAACTCGAGGATCAAATGAAACAAAATCACCTACTTCAATTCCGAGTTCACGTATTTCTTCAGCGTTTTCCACTTTTGCATCGATTCGAACTTCCATATTTTCCTGATTACGTTTTGCATCCCCTGCATCCTTATATACATGAACAGATGTTTGACGCATTAAAATGGTTCCTGTAAAAACCTTTCCGCTTCCGCTTGATGTTTGAATTTCGCAATACTCTCCTTCAATAGCGTTATATTTGAATCCACCTATAAGATCAAGACGAAGACGTCCATTGCTTTTTACTTCTTTAACCATTGCACCAAGTGTATCCACATGAGCTGTTAACATTCTATGTTCGTTGTCATTTGCACCAGGTAATGTTGCGATTAAGCCACCTTTACGGTTACGTTTCGTTTCTACATTTAATTCCTGTAAAAAGTCCTCAACATATTGAATGACTTCCGCAGTATTACCTGAAGGACTTGGTATGGAAACTAATTTCTTAATTAGTTCTTTCGTTTCAACTACATTTGGATATGTACGCATAATATTCCCCTTTTCTATTCTTTATCTTTTCTTATGACAATGATTGCTTAAATCGATGAATGAATCAACTATTTTTAACTTTAAGAAGTCACCCATCAATCATACTAAATGGGTGACTTAACTTCTATTATCTAGAAAAAACCTGGTCCATGTCCGGGATTTCCATAACCATAGCCAAAGTTTCCTGGATTTCCATATCCGCTATATCCTGGTCCATATCCATTATAATTTGGATTCATTAATCCTCCACCTAACCTAAAAGTCCTGTAGCGACTGGTCCGAGCCCGCCATATCCAGGTCCAAGTTGTCTTAGGTGGGGTGGGTCACCGTACCCACTTCTATACATACACAATTATCCTTTTTATCAGCTGATTTAATACTTACATTACAGCCTATGGGAATATACCTAAAATGGAGTAGGCAAAGTTCTTAAAATTATAAGAGCGTTAAAAATTGGTTTTTGAACATAAAAAAACCACCAACATATGTATTGGTGGAGACGGTGGGAATCGAACCCACGTCCAGAGATATTGCCACTCAGGCTTCTACACGCATAGTCGGTATATTAAAATTCACTAAACTCACCAGCCTACCAACAGGCTTCCGAGTAGCTAGTCTGATTAATTTCAACTCTCATCCTCAGACGGTGGATGACAGTGTAGCCCGCTTCATTTGAGACCCTTCAATCTGCCACACGGGCGATAGCAGGAAGGATCGCTTTAGAACTACTTACGCAGCTGCTAAAGCAGGTTGATTATTTTTGCCAATTATTATAGGCGAGTAACGTTTTACGAGCCGTAACCTCGACGCGCAACCTGAGCTCAATCTACCCCTGTCGAATCCGTAACGTCCCCATTTAGGAGAAACGCTCGGGAAAAAATCGAGCACTTATTTAATTAATTGTTAGTCATCTTCAACAATAACTATTATACCATATATCACGTTAAATTCAAGGACTGGAAGGTTTTACAAGCTATTTATCAGATTAGCTCATGTGATCCTTTATTGCACGATCAACATCACGCTTCATTTGTTTTCGTTTCAAGTCTTCCCGTTTATCGTATTTCTTCTTCCCCTTACCAAGACCAATCAAAACCTTGGCAAAACCATTTTTAATATACATTTTTAAAGGTACTAATGCATAACCTTGTTGTTGGGTTAAACCAATTAATTTGTCAATTTCTTTACGATGTAATAACAATTTGCGAGTACGTGTAGGATCATGATTAAAACGGTTTCCTTGTTCATACGTAGCAATGTGTAAATTAATTATTTGCATTTCACCACGATTAATACGTGCGTGCGAATCCTTTAGATTTACACGACCAGCACGAATTGATTTAATCTCAGTACCTTGCAAAACAATTCCTGCTTCATAGGTTTCTTCAATAAAATAATCGTGTGACGCTTTTTTGTTTTGGGCTATCGCATTTCCTTTTCCTTTAGGCATACATACTTCCTCCTACTTCTACGTGCAACTTATTTTACCAAACATTCGTTATTATTCCAAGAAACAAAAGCTAGGAGTGCCTAGTGGTTATGTCTCGAGTAATAAGACCACACCCAAAATTGGATACAGCCTCATCCTGATTAGATAATCAGTAATAAACTAACCGCCATTACAGCCATCCCACTTATTAATCCGTATATCGATAAATGAGCTTCGTCATACTTCTTGGCTGCAGGTAATAGTTCATCCAATGAAATAAACACCATAATCCCAGCTACGCTAGCGAATATTACACCAAATGTTATATCATTTAAAAATGGCATTAGAATTAAAAATGCTGCAATTGCACCAATCGGTTCAGACAATCCGGACAAAACTGATAACTTAAATGCCTTTTTCTTGTCACCAGTTGCATAATAAATTGGAACAGAAACGGCAATTCCCTCTGGCACATTATGGATGGCAATAGCGATCGCAATTGCCAAGCCTAATGCTGGATCTTGTAAAGTAGATACGAACGTCGCAATGCCTTCTGGGAAGTTGTGAATACCTATCGCCAACGCTGTAAAGACACCCATTTTCAATAATGCAGGATCATTGATTGCTGATCCTGGTTTTTTCATGTCTTCAATTTTTTTCATTTCATGTGGATTGGAATGTTTGGGAATAAACTTATCGATTAAGGCTATTAACAGCATACCTCCAAAAAATGAAGAAACGGTTAGCCAACTGCCTCCTTGTTCACCAAGTTCACCGACTAATGCGTCATTTGCTTTTACAAAAATATCAACAAATGAAACATATATCATAACACCTGCTGAAAATCCTAGCGCAAATGATAAGAATTTTGTATTAGTTGTTTTCGCAAAAAATGCCAACAAACTACCTATTCCAGTGGCAAGGCCAGCGACTAGCGTGAATAGAAAAGCAAGTAAAACATCTGACATCATACATACCCCTTTGTTGTACATATTAACGAAAGTTTCCTTAAGGAAACTCTTTAATTATAGACTCATATTATTCTATTAGGTAAATAAATGCAACAAATTTTTAATAATTATGAGAAAATAATATTGTACGTATTATGAAAGAATTTAAATTATTTCAAAAAGCAAAAAAGACTGTTTCTGTTTTTATATTCTTCAGAAACAGTCTTTAAACTATTCAAACCAACGTTATTTTTTCTTTTTGGCTTTTATCTTCTTTCGAGTCTTTTGATTTGATTTGCCATTTTTAATTCCTGAACTAGTTATTGCATCAACTAATTCAAAATCCACAGCACGTTCATCCAGATTAACACCTTCAACCTTTATCTTGATCTCATCACCGATCCGATATATATTACCAGTTCGCTCTCCTATCATAGCGTAATTCCTGTCATCGTATTTATAGTAGTCATCCGTTAAATTACTTACATGTACAAGTCCTTCAACTGTATTTTCTAATTCAACGAATAAGCCAAAGTTTGTAACGGAACTAATTACACCGGTAAATTCTTCCCCTATTTTATCCTGCATATATTCTGCTTTTTTCAAATCATCTGTTTCTCGTTCTGCATCAACTGCAGCCCGTTCCCTTTCAGATGTATGTCTTGCAATTTCGGGCAAACTTTCTTTCCATCGTTGTATCGTTTTCTCACCCAATTGCTTTTCAATAAGATACGTACGAATTAGTCGATGTACAATTAAATCAGGGTATCTGCGTATCGGTGAAGTGAAATGTGTATAGAATTTAGTTGCTAAACCAAAATGCCCAACACCTTGTGAGTCATACTTTGCCTGCTTCATAGACCGCAACATCAACTTGGAAACAATCATTTCTTCTGGTTTACCTTTTACTTCTTCTATTACCTTTTGTAATGCTTGAGGATGTATTTCATTTGCTGTTCCTTTTACAACATATCCAAGTCCTGCTAGAAATTCAAAGAAGTGCTGCAGTTTCCCTTCATCAGGGTCTTCATGAATACGATGAATGAACGGTACATCCATCCAATGGAAATGTTCTGCAACCGTCTCATTGGCTGCTAGCATAAACTCTTCTATTAACTTCTCGGCTACAGATCGTTCACGTAACACAACATCTTCGGCTTTTCCTTTATCATCTACTAAAACTTGAGCTTCCTTAAAGTCAAAATCAATTGCTCCACGGCCCATTCTTTTCCCACGTAGTATTGCTGCAAGGTTTTCCATATTTTCAAACATCGGAACAAGTTTATTATATCTTTCTCGAACAATTTCATCCTGATCAACTAAAATTTTGTTCACATCTTTATACGTCATACGTTCGTTTGTTTGAATAACACTTTGGAAAATTTCGTGATTCACAACTTCACCATGTGCATTGATTTCCATCTCACATCCAAGTGTTAGCCTGTCTACTTGTGGATTCAACGAACAGATACCATTTGACAATCTGTGTGGGATCATCGGAATAACCCGATCAACGAGATATACGCTCGTTCCACGTTCTAGTGCCTCTTTATCTATTGGTGTATCCTCATTAACATAGTACGTAACGTCAGCAATATAAACACCAAGCTTGTAATTGCCATTATCCAGTTTTTGTACAGTAACGGCATCATCAAGGTCTTTTGCATCTGCACCATCAATCGTAACAATCGTCTCATCACGTAAATCACGACGGTTCTGTATTTCTGTCTCCGAAATGGATTCAGGTGTACTGGCTGCTTGATCTAACACTTCATCAGGAAAATCTACTGTAATCCCATGTTTGTGAATAATTGAAACTATATCAATTCCAGGATCATTTTTGTGTCCAAGAATATGAATGATCTCACCTTCAGCACTCTTGCGTCCTTCAGGGTACTTTGTAATATGGGCAATAACTTTATGTCCACTTACAGCACCATTTGTCATGCTTTTAGGAACAAAGATATCATTTGGAATCCGTTTATCATCTGCTATTACAAAACCAAAAGACCTATTATCTTCGAACGTACCGACAACTTGTAGCACGGCACGCTCAAGAATTCGTATAACAATTCCTTCTGGTCTTGAACCGTCATCATTGCGCTTTTCAATTCGTACTAGTACCTTGTCATTGTTCATCGCTGAAGCTAAGTCTGAGTGATGAATATACACATCCGACTGTCCTTCTTCATCAGGGATTAAAAATGCAAATCCCTTTGCATGCATTTGAATTTTACCTCGAATTAAGTTCATTTTCTCTGGTAGTCCAAACCGGTTTTTCCGTGTTCGAACCAGTTCACCTGTTTCTTCTAACTCATTTAAGGATTTTACAAGCTCCTTAAAACCTTCTGAATGATCTAATTCCAAAACTTCTTCTAACTCATCAACAGATAAGGGCTTTGAATTATTTTCTTTAAAATAATCACGAATAACTTCTTTCAAATCATCATTCATTTGTTCACCTTCTTTCTTTAGTATTCTTAACTTTTTTTCGATAATATAATCATTCTTCCCAATCAAGTGATTCTAAAAATTGATATACATCTTCATGGAGTTGTTCTTTCTCCTTATCCATCGTAATAACATGACCGGATTCTTCATACCAATTGATGTCCTTAACACCTGCCTCAACATGATCATAGATGTACGTTGCACTTTTTTTATTAATCATTTCGTCTTTTCTGGCTTGTACAACAAATGTCGGTGTGTAAATGGTATCAATTTGATCTTTTACCTCATGAATAAACGCATCTACTTGTTCAAAGACTTCCGTTGAATTATCCATGAGTTCATCTAGTTCCTCTTTAATGGTTTTCTCATCTTTTCCTTCTAATTGTTTATATTCTTTTGAAAAAAACTTAAAACCTTTTGTTAACTGTGTTTCGTTATCAAAAAACATGGGAGAACACATGGGAATAACTGCTTTGAGCTTCTTGGAATAAGCTAGCTTTAAACCTAATACACCACCTAGTGATAGTCCTGCAACAGCAATTTCTTTATAGCCAAGTTCTTGTAAATGCTGAAATGCCTCTTCCACATCTTCCCACCATTCTCCTGCAGATGCTTTTATTAATTCTTCTGGAGGTAACCCGTGTCCACGGTAGATCGGTGCATGCGATGTATATCCCTTTTTTTCTAAAAACCTACCAAGCATTCGCACGTCTGCAGAATGGCCAGTAAACCCATGTAATAACAATACCGCACGTGGCCCTGCTTCAAACGTAAAAGGTTTAGGTTGTTTAACTTTCATAAAACGACATCTCCTTTTATATTCCTGCTGTTTTATGTAGAACAATAGCGTGGTGTTGATACCTTTACCACACGGAGTCGTACTGCTTATGCCTTGAGTATCTAGGTCTGGAGCTAGGCATAACTATTCTGTTGATAATCATACACTACTTTCCAAGATATGCTATCTTTCCTCATAAAACTAATTTACCCTAATTACTAAGAAATTAAAAACCCTTACCACTTTTATTGTGATAAGGGTTATACAGTCTATTGTAAAACGTATGCACTCAAGAAAGCTAAAATAAAGAATAATGTTCCCGTAACTATTGTTCCACGGTGTAAAACTAAATCAACACCTCTTGCTTTTTGTTTTCCAAATAGTTGTTCAGCTCCACCAGAAATAGCACCTGATAGACCAGCACTTTTACCTGTCTGTAATAATACTAAAACGATCATAATTATTGCATCAACTACTAATAATACGTTTACTAATCCAGTCATGCTACCATGACACCTCCTGTAACACAAATACCTACTAGTTACTTTAGCATAAATTCAAATTATATAGCAAGTAAATTTTACTAGAAATTATAATATTGGTGTTTAATTTTAGACGTTTTTCTATTTTCATTCTATTATAAAGGTAACTAAAAAATAGATATGAAAAGGTGAATAGAAATGGAAAATGAATTTTGGTTACAAATGGATGATGGCGTAGAAGTTTACGTAAAGAAATGGTCAAACGAAACAAAAAAGCCAAATGCAATTATCCAACTCGCCCATGGTATGGTGGAACACATTAATCGATATAGCGAATTTGCTAACTTTTTAGTAAAGCACAACATATTTGTTTACGGCAATGACCTCCGTGGACATGGAAAGACAGGCGTGAAACAAGGATTACTAGGGTATTTTGCAGCAAAAGATGGATTTGAGAAAACAACTAATGATTTACACGTCATTACAAAACATATAAAAACGGAACATCCAAATACACCAATAATTCTACTTGGTCACAGTATGGGGTCTTTTCTAGTAAGAAACTATATTCAAACATATAGCAGAAATATCGATGGGGTAATCCTCTCTGGAACAGGCTATTTTCCACCACTTAAATCACAAGCCGGTAAAAGACTAGCAGCATTATTGCCACCAAAAGAAGAATCAAAATTGATGAATACACTTGCATTCGGTTCGTATAATAGAAAAATTAAGAGCAAAAATTCAAGCTTTGACTGGCTATCGGGTGACGAATCAGCGGTGCAGGATTACATGGATGATCCACATTCAGGCTTCATACCTACAGCACGGTTTTTTTACGATCTCATGTCTGGTTTGATAAGGATGCAAGATCATCAGTTAAACAAATCAATTCGTCACGATATCCCTGTACTATTAATTAGCGGTGATGCTGATCCGGTAGGAGATTATGCAAAAGGGATATGGAAGACGGCTCATCTTTATCAAGATGCAGGTCTTCAAGATATTACAACCATGCTGTTTGAAAATGGTCGTCACGAACTATTAAATGAGCTAAATAAGGATGAAGTCTACGAAACCATACTTTCATGGGTGACAAAATATTACTAATGATCGATAAACCGCTTACAAATGAACATTTTATGGACATGGCTTTGTTTAACTTGAATCTATATGTTCAAACAGTTTAGAATAAAGGGTAGAGTGAAATATGAATTTCATATTGAAGGGTTGGTCGAAAAAGACATGAGAGACATCCAAGGAATTGCAGCCTCAACTGGAATTGCCATTGCTAAAGCATATCAACTGGTGACACCAGAATTAACGTATGAACAAATAACAATTGAAAACACAGAGCAAGAAATTGCACGATTAGATAAAGCACTGGACGTTTCAAAACAGGAACTAGAAAAAATAAAAGCTCATACAAAAAAAGAAATTGGTGATGAGCATGCTGAGATCTTCTCTGCTCATTTACTTGTGTTGAGTGATCCTGAACTTATTAATCCGATAAAAGAGAAGATTACATCTGAGAATGCAATGGCAGAGACAGCATTAGAAGAAACTGCAAACATGTTTATTGATATGTTCAAAAATATGGACAACGAATATATGAGAGAACGTGCTGCTGATATACATGACGTTACAAAACGTGTATTGGCTCACTTATTAGGTGTTAGATTTCCTGATCCAGCACTGATTGATGAAGAGGTTATTGTAATCGCACATGATTTAACACCCTCTGATACAGCACAATTAAATCGCCAATTTGTAAAAGGATTTGCAACAGACATTGGTGGACGCACTTCGCATTCAGCAATTATGGCAAGATCTCTTGAAATACCAGCAGTTGTTGGTACAAAAGAGGTGACAGAAACCGTGTCACAAAATGATTTAATTATTGTTGATGGAATTGAAGGCAATCTTATTTTAAACCCGTCTGATAAAGAACTAGCAAAATATCGTGAAAAACAAGAAACGTTTGCGAAACAAAAAGAAGTGTGGGCGAAATTAAAGGATGAACCCACTATTTCCCAAGACGGCGAACAGGTGGAATTGGCAGCAAATATTGGTACTCCAGAAGACGTTACAGGTGTTTTGAATAATGGTGGTGAAGGAATTGGGCTTTATCGAACGGAATTTCTTTACATGGGCAAAAGTGAACTGCCGACAGAAGAAGAACAGTATAATGCTTATAAATCTGTCTTAGAGCAAATGGGTGATAAACCAGTAGTTGTTCGTACACTTGATATTGGTGGCGATAAAGAATTAAGCTACTTGGACCTGCCAAAAGAATTAAATCCCTTTCTCGGGTTCCGTGCAATCCGCTTTTGTTTAGAAAATGAAGATGTGTTCCGCCCGCAATTACGAGCATTATTACGTGCTGGTGTGCATGGTAATTTAAAGGTTATGTTCCCTATGATTGCAACGCTTGAGGAGTTTCGTCAAGCTAAAGCAATATTGATGGATGAAAAACATGATCTTAAAAACGAAGGCCTAAAAGTGGCAGAGCACATTGAAGTTGGGATTATGGTAGAAATTCCATCAACTGCCGTAATTGCTAAACAATTTGCGAAGGAAGTGGATTTCTTCAGCATCGGTACGAATGATTTAATTCAATACACAATGGCTGCTGACCGAATGAACGAGCGTGTGTCCTATTTATACCAGCCATATCATCCGGCCATCTTAAACTTGGTAAACACAGTAATTGAGGCAGCACATTCGGAAGGAAAATGGACAGGCATGTGTGGAGAAATGGCTGGCGATCCAATTGCCATTCCGATTTTATTAGGTCTTGGATTGGATGAATTCAGTATGAGTTCAACGTCTATCCTCCCTGCTCGTACACAAATTCGTGATTTATCAAAGGAAAAGCTCGCGTCCTATAAGAGTAAATTGTTAGCAATGGGAACAGCAGAAGAAGTAGAAGAGTTTATAAAAGAAAAAACAAAATAAATTAAAATGCCGTCTGAACGCTTAGTTCAGGCGGCATTTTGATACTCGGCAGGTTAGCGGTAACTTTTCTATTTAGTTTTCTATAAACTCCATTTTATCGTCTATTGACTTTCGACCTTTATCTCTCGGAACTTTCGCAGGATAACCCATTTGCATAACAGCTGCAATTTTCACGTTATCACTGTTTAAACCTATATCCTCTAAAAACCTAGGATCATGCATGTATGGTGTAATCGTCCAAAGCATACCAACACCATATTCCCATGCTGCTAATTGCGTATTTTGAATGAATGCACAAACAGCAGCATACTCCTCTTCAAATCGTACAGGATCTGCTTCTTTTTCAAAATATACTACTGCGTGGTGAGGAATTTCCAACAAGAAAGACTTCATGGATTCTATCATTTTTATCGTCTTTGGATCTTTATCATTTTTTAAAAGTCCTATACGTTTATAGCTTGAAATAATAGCCTCCACAAATACATATTTTCCTTCTTTTTGATATAGTTTAACATTCCAAGGTTCTTTCATATAATGTGTTGGAGCATAAGAACCGTAAGTGAATATGTCTTTTATAATGGTATTATCTATTGTTTTTGTTTTAAAATTATAAATCGATCTACGTTCTTTAATTGTTTTTAGAATTTCGATTCTTACTCATCCTCCCCATCTATAACTACATTATATGATAACAGATAAGTGCAACTAAGGCTTTGATAAGCCAAGTTTTCTAAAAATGCTTGATCCATACTCCTCATCCAAACCTTTGCCCCGTCATTACCGACATAAAATCGATATAAAATTTTTGATAATCAAGTGTGAAAGCAATACGATGTCGTTCCTCTTCTGCACCTTCCTCCTGATCTACAAAAGGACGGATATCTGCAATGCTTTGACCTCTTTCTACTCCATTTTGCCCTTGGACGATATGAACAGGAAATGTTCTATACTGGAACATATCGTCCCGTACTGTTGCCATTAATGTAAGAACATCATGAAGTGGACTCCCCTGCACATTAGGATTACGTTCTTTATAAAAATTATAATAATAATCTAATAAAGTTTTTACTATTTTTGTTTCCCCTACTTCGTCAATATAATTAATCATTTGTGGTGTAGCGATTGCCTGTTCAGTTACATTAAGCGGGATAATGGTAACGTTGTGAGCGTACCTTAGTACAGTTTGAGCGGCGATAGGATCACCATGAAAATTAGCTTCTGATACTGCAGTCACGTTACCTAAGAACCCAAAATGCCCCACCCATAATATAAAATCCTTTAACATTAGTCATTAAATTTTGATATAAAATAAACATGGTTGCAAGAGAAGTCAACCGCCCAGTATTAACAATTAATAACTCTTCCTGATACTCTTCTATAATGTTTACAACTTCATGAAAGTTTTCAACGATTATATCATTTTCCGCTGGAGGAGGTTCTATAGGTCCAAGTCCATATTCCCCATGAATCTCGGGATAAAAAACAGGACTCTCCCCAGTCATCGGGATTCGAGCTCCTCCAATTACCGTAACAGTTTCTGTGTCTTCAGTATCAAATAATCCTCTAACATAATGTACATTTGCGACAGCATTCTCTCTGGGGATACTTCCATAGTCTGCCACCACACCTACTATATCAACAGCATCATTAAAATAAGCGTATATAAGTGCGACCGTATCATCAATTCCAATGTCACCAAATAGTAACACTTTTTGAGCCAATTTACATCCTCTCCCCTGATTGAGATACTTATCCTATATCTAATCTATTGCACATGGGTTCTGTCCTATGTTTGTATCTAGATAATTTTAAATTTAAATGCTCCTTATCTAGTTGTAGATAAGAGGCATTTATAATAACTGTTATAGTGTAATTGTACAGAGTTATACACAGTTTTTATTTAATAAAGGCTGTTTTAATAAAGTTTGTTGCTTTTGAGAGAATAAATATAAACTGCGACATAACTTTAGATGATGGGTGACACTGTTACTCGCTCTGGAAATACACTTCGCTTTCCGCGGGCGGCTGGTGAGCTTCTTCATGCTAACGCATTTCAGAATCTCACCTAGGCCTATCCTCCCGCAGGAGTCTTCGTGTATTTCCGCCGCTGGTATAACGTCCAAAATTAAACAACTGCTATCATTTCGTTTTTTTATAGCATAAACTACCCCTTTATGGTGTTTGATTGGAGCGGAGGCCAGTCGACTCCTATCGGGAACTGCATCCCCCAGGAGTGTCACATTTTTTCGCAACTTATAATAGCTTTCTGTTCAAGTAACAAGATTCCAAATGTTTTATCCAAACAATGATTAGAAAGCCATGACCAGCGTAGGTAGAATACGTAGACTCCTGTGGGAACAGCACGTGTCCGAAGACCCCGGTAGAAGCTTTCTTTGCTTCTTCCGGGGGCTGAGGCCGTGCCCACGGAAAGCGAAGTATTCTACCGGAGCGGTTTTGTAGCACTCAATGTCGAGAAAATAAATCCACGTACGTCGCAATATACATCAACTATGAAGAAAAAAAAGCAACAATGCGTACAAAAACAGCATTAAAAAAACAAAGAGGCGGATTGCTCCGCCCCTTCATACAAAATTTACTTTTTCAAGTTGTAAAATGCTCTCAAACCAGCGTATTCACCCATGCCTGCTAGCTCGTCTTCAATACGAAGTAACTGGTTGTATTTTGCGACACGGTCTGTACGGGATGGTGCACCTGTCTTAATTTGCCCAGCGTTTGTTGCTACTGCGATATCAGCAATGGTTGCGTCTTCTGTTTCACCTGAACGGTGGGAAATTACTGCTGTATATCCAGCACGTTTAGCCATTTCAATGGCTTCAAATGTTTCGGTTAGTGTACCAATTTGATTTACTTTAACTAAGATAGAGTTTCCAATACCCTGTTCAATACCTTGTGCTAGTTTAGCTGTATTAGTAACGAATAAATCATCGCCTACTAGTTGGACACGGTCACCGATACGATCTGTTAAAAATTTAAATCCTTCCCAGTCGTTTTCATCAAGTCCGTCTTCAATTGATACAATTGGGTATTTATTAACCATCTCTTCATACCAATCAACCATCTCAGCTGAAGTGCGAACAACACCTTCACCTTTCAGGTTGTACTTGCCATTATCATAAATTTCAGATGCAGCAACATCCATTGCTAACTGAATTTCTTCACCTGCTTTATATCCAGCAGCTTCAATTGCTTCCATAATTGTTTGTAATGCTTCTTCATTAGAGCCAAGGTTTGGTGCAAACCCACCTTCATCCCCTACAGATGTATTATAGCCCTTTGACTTCAAAACATTTTTCAAGGAATGGAAAATTTCAGCACCAGTACGTACAGCCTCTTTGAATGTAGGAGCAGCAACAGGCATGATCATGAATTCTTGAATATCTACATTGTTGTCTGCATGCTCACCACCATTTAAGATATTCATCATTGGTGTTGGAAGTGTTTTTGCATTAAATCCGCCTAGATAATTGTATAGCGGAATTTCCAGGAAGCTTGACGCAGCATGTGCTACTGCCATAGATACTCCTAAAATAGCATTGGCACCCAAATTACCTTTGTTTTCTGTACCATCTTGCTCCACCATTAAATGATCGATGATGTTTTGACGTGTTACATCAATTCCAAGTAATTCTGGTCCAATTATTTCATTTACATTCTGAACAGCTTTTAAAACACCTTTCCCTAAGTAACGGTCCTTATCGCCATCACGTAGTTCTACCGCTTCATATTCACCTGTTGATGCACCACTTGGAACTAATGCAGCACCAAAAGCACCTGATTCTGTAAAAACTTCAACCTCAACTGTTGGATTACCACGTGAATCTAATACTTCTCGAGCATAAACATCTGTAATATATGGCATATAAATCTCTCCTTTTTTATTTAATTAATGATTTACCAGTCATTTCTTTAGGCTGTTCTAACCCTAATAAATCGAGTAAGGTTGGGGATAAGTCTGCTAAGACCCCGCCTTCTCTAAGTTCTGCACCTTCCTTTGTTACAATTACGGGTACAGGATTTGTCGTATGTGCAGTCATTGGATCTCCATCAACTGTTATAACTTCATCAGAGTTTCCGTGGTCTGCTGTAATAATCGCATTTCCACCAAGCTCCATAATCTTATCAACTACTTTACCGAGACATTCATCGACTGCTTCGATTGCTTTAATAGTTGGTTCTAGTTTTCCAGAATGACCAACCATGTCCGGGTTTGCAAAATTTAGGATAATTGCATTTTGTGATCCAGTTTCAAGCTCCTCTAACAGGGCATCGGTAACTTCATATACACTCATCTCTGGCTTTAGGTCGTATGTTGGAACTTTTGGAGAATCAATTAACACGCGCTTCTCACCAGGAAATTCCTGTTCGCGACCACCACTCATATAATATGTTACGTGTGGATATTTTTCCGTTTCTGCAACACGTAATTGATTCATATTGTTTTGAGCTAGCACTTCTCCTATCGTATTATCTAAATTGACTGGCTTATAGGCAACATAACCATCTACAGATTCACTAAAATTCGTCAGCATAACAAAGTCTAAATCTTTTGGCGCCTTTTCTCCACGATCAAAGTCGCGAAAGTCATCATTTGCGAATGTGCGGGAAATTTGAATAGCACGATCTGGTCTGAAATTATAAAAAATGATAGAATCCTCATCTTCAACTGTTCCAACAGGTTTATCATTCTCGTCTGTAAGAACAGCAGGAATAACAAACTCGTCATATATTCCATTTTCATAGGAATCATCTATTAGTTGATACGGATCTTTATACGTAGGACCTATTCCGTGCACCATCGCATCGTATGCTTTTTTCACACGATCCCACCGCTTGTCACGATCCATGGAATAATAACGTCCTGATATTGTTGCCAATTGACCAACGCCTAATTCCTTCATTTTATCTTCAGTTGCCTGAATAAATTTTTTAGCTGTTTGCGGTCCAACATCACGACCGTCTAAGAAAGCATGAACATAAACACGTTCAAGGTTACTATCACTTGCCAATTTTAGCAATGCAAAAAGGTGATTTATATGACTATGAACACCACCATCGGATAATAATCCAAAGATGTGTAATGCTTTATTCTTTTCTTTAGCATGATTTATCGATTTTAAAAAGGCTTCTTTTTCAAAAAATGCTCCTTCTTCAATCGAAAAATTAACACGAGTTAAACTTTGATAGACAATTCGACCTGCACCAATATTTAAATGGCCAACCTCCGAATTACCCATCTGTCCTTCAGGGAGTCCAACCGCCTTACCGCTTGCAATTAATTGGTTGTGTGCGTATTTCTCCCAATACCGGTCAAAATTAGGTGTATTTGCTTGTTTTACTGCATTACCCATCACTTCATCGCGGATAGCATAACCATCGAGAATAATTAATGCAGCTAACTTTTCCTGATTCATTTCGTACCTGCCTCCACAAGTTGTAAGAACGATTCTGCCTCTAGGCTCGCTCCCCCAACCAATGCTCCATCTACGTCTGATTGTTCTAGTAGTTCATCAATTGTCGCCGGTTTCACACTTCCCCCGTATTGAATAACTACTTTTTCAGCCGTAACGTCAGAGGTAACGTCTTTTAAAACGTTTCGAATGTGGGCACATACTTCATTTGCATCTTCACTCGATGCCGTCTTTCCTGTTCCAATTGCCCAGATTGGTTCATACGCAATAATCGTTTCCGCTACTTGTTCCTCTGTTAAACCTTTAATCGCTTGTTTTACTTGGTTTTCCACATGAGTCATTGTTTCGTTTGCATCCCGTTGTTCAAGCGTTTCCCCAACACATACAATTGGTGTTAAATCATGTTTAAATGCAGCATGTGTCTTCTTGTTTACCATTTCATCTGTTTCGTTAAAATATTCACGACGCTCCGAATGGCCTAAAACTACATGCGTAACACCTAAATCACGAAGCATTACAGGGCTTACTTCTCCTGTGAACGCTCCACTTTCTTCAAAGTACATGTTCTGTGCACCAATTTTCACGTTTGAATCCTTAGTTTTTTCCACAAGAGAAGCTAAAAAGGGAAATGGTGCACATACAATTGCCTCTACATTTGTGTCGTTAGGTACTTTTGTTGCAACCTCACCGACGAATTGATTTGCTTCTGATAAAACTTTGTTCATTTTCCAATTACCAGCAATTACTTTTTTGCGCATCGTCTCACCTCTTAAAATAATAATTTATTTGTATTCATTTATCATTTAGTGCTTGTACTCCTGGAAGAACTTTACCTTCCATAAACTCTAAGGAAGCTCCACCACCAGTAGATACGTGATCCATTTCTTCGGCAAAGCCAAATTTTTCAACAGCAGCAGCCGAATCTCCACCACCAATTACGGTATAACCATTTGTGTTTGCCAATGCTTCTGCAACAGCTTTTGTACCTCCGGCGAATGCATTATACTCAAACACTCCCATCGGTCCATTCCATATAATCAGTTTTGACGCTTCGATAATTTGTGTGAACTTATCACGAGTCTTAGGACCAATATCAAGTGCTTCCCAATCTGCAGGAATTTCTTCAATATCGACAATTTTCGTGTTTGCTGTTTCTGAAAAATCATCAGCAACAATAGCGTCTACTGGTAAGACAAGATTTACACCTTTTTCTTGTGCTTTTTGCATAAATTCTTTAGCTAAATCTATTTTATCTTCTTCAAGTAATGAATTTCCTATTTCATATCCTTTTGCTTTGATAAATGTGTAAGCAAGTCCACCACCTATAATCAGGTTATCTACTTTGTCTAATAAATTATCAATTACATTTATTTTATCCTTAACCTTCGCACCGCCAATTATCGCAGTAAAGGGACGCTCAGGGTCAGCTAATGCTTTACCTAACACATTAATTTCCTTCTCCATAAGAAATCCAGCAGCAGCAGGTAGTTTTTCAGCTACACCTGTTGTGGAGGCATGTGCCCGGTGTGCAGCCCCAAAAGCATCATTCACATATACATCAGCCATATCTGCAAAGCTCTGGGCAAGTTGTGCATCATTTTTTTCTTCTCCTGCCTCAAATCGTACATTTTCAATTAATAAAATGTCGCCATCCGTTATATTGGAGACGGCTTCATTAACTTCGCTTCCATAAACAGCATCGGTTTTAACAACTTCTTTGCCAATCAAATCACTTAGTCGATTTGCTATAGGATCAAGCCGCAGTTCTTCCACAACTTCTCCTTTAGGTCTTCCAAGGTGGCTGGCTAAAATAACTATAGCGCCCTGTTCAACCAAATAATTGATAGTAGGTAAGGCTGCTTTGATTCTCGTATCATCCCTTACCTCACCATTTTTCATTGGTACATTAAAATCGACGCGACAAAAGACCTTCTTACCCTTTAAATCCAAGTCGTGCAACGTTTTCTTATCCATAGATGCAACCTCCTTCTATTAGAATAACGCAGCAGTCGCCTCGTACTTGTAGCGAGTGCCGAAGTTTTACTTATACTTTAATCCGTAAAAAATTTTATGTACAAAAACCCCTTATTTAGGTTTTCCCCGATTTCCATCTATTAACCATTATACTTTAGTAACAGGAAAATATATACTCTAGATGTTTTAACGTTGAAAAGGAGGAGGATTTTATCCTCCTCCTAATTCGTTACAATATATACTTATAGTCCTTGTTTTTGAATATAAGCCGCTAAGTCTATACAACGAGCTGAGTAGCCCATTTCGTTGTCATACCACGAAACAACTTTAACCATATTATCTTCTAGTGTCATCGTAGACAAGCTATCAAAAATAGAAGAGTATGGATTCCCAACAATGTCTGAGGATACAAGTGGTTCGTCACTATATTGCAACACTGCGCTTAAGTCACCTTCAGCTGCTGCTTTAAATGCTTCATTTACTTCTTCTTCCGTTACATTCTTATCTAATTCGGCAACTAAATCAACTAATGAACCATCAGGAGTTGGTACACGCACTGCCATACCGTTAAGTTTTCCATCTAATTCCGGTAATACTTTCCCAACGACTTTTGCAGCACCTGTTGATGTTGGGATGATGTTTTGTGCTGCTGCACGTGCACGACGATAATCCTTATGTGGTAAATCAAGAATTTGCTGATCATTTGTATACGAGTGTACTGTAGTCATTAAACCACGTTTTAAACCAAAGCTATCGTGAAGTACTTTAGCTAGTGGTGCGATACAGTTGGTTGTACATGAAGCATTAGATACCACATGGTGTTCACTTGGGTTATAATCCTGCTCATTAACACCCATAACCATTGTTAAGTCTTCTTCTTTAGCAGGTGCTGAAATAATTACTTTTTTTGCACCAGCATCAATATGTTTTTGTGCATCATTTCGTTGAGTAAAGCGGCCAGTAGATTCAATAACAATTTCGACTCCAAGATCTCCCCAGCCTAGATTAGCTGGATCACGCTCAGATAGCACGTTAATTTCTTTTCCACCAACTACGATATTTGAACCATTTACCGTCACTTCCTGATCTAATCGGCCATGTACCGAATCATATTTTAACAAGTGTGCAAGCATATCAGCATCTGTTAAATCATTAACAGCCACAACCTCAACTTCATCATTTGTTAAAGACTGACGGAATACATTACGTCCAATACGGCCGAATCCATTAATACCTATTTTTACTGTCATATTTATTCCTCCTATATTCTTAAAAAAATTTATACTTTCTATTTATTTAAAGGGGAATTTTCCCTTAAAATCTGTTCTGCTGCAACTTCATCCGTTATAAGTACATTACTTTTTCCTTGACGAAAATAGGATGAAATTGCTTTTCCTTTCGTCCCGCCACCAGCTATTGTTACAACACAACCAATAGATGCTAAATCATCTAGGTGGATGCCAATTGTTCGGACTTTATGAACAACATCCCCATTTTCATTGAAATAATACCCAAACGCTTCACTAACAGCTTGATTTGCTTCTAAATGCTGGACAACACTTTCTTCTGTTTTTCTACGCTTAGCCATGGTAATTGCTTCACCTATACCGTGAAGAATTACATCCGAATCCTTTATGATTTGTAAAACCTCAATAATGGATGGCTCTTTAATCATGGTTTGATAGGAAGTTTCGCTAAGTGGATCAGGAACATAAAGCAATCGATAATCACCTTTAGCCTTTACTGCCATTTTAGAAACAATTGTGTTGGCTTGATTTTCTACCTTTTCACCAATGCCTCCTCTTGCTGGAACAAATAAATGGCTTGTATGTTCAAAAGGGGTCATTTCATCAGCTACCGCTGCCATAGTGGTCCCACCAGTAACAGCAATTGTTTGATTCGTGCTGAAGCGAGATCCAAGAAAGGATATACATGCTTTTCCCATTTCTTTTTTCACCCAATCGTGTTGATCACTATCACCAGGAACGATCATTACGTTCTCTATATGTAATTTATCCTGTAACTGCTTTTCTAAAACACTTAAACCAGTTATTTCCCGCATAAAGTCAGCTAATTGATCAATAACTAACCTTCCCTCTTTTGTAATATGCATTCCCTTCGTAGTTACATCAACAAGACCTTGTGCGTGTAAAAAATCAATTTCTCCACGGACATTGCGTTCGGTTAAATTGGTTCGTTCACTAAGTCCTCTTCGGCCAATAGGTTGAAATAGAGCTAGCGTATTTAAAATGACATACCTCTGCTGTATTACTTCTAACAGGTCGGGGTACAATTTTTTCTGTAGTTCAACTAAATCTCGCATATTGAGACTCCTTTGGATGGACGTTTTCAGTCCCGGGTAATTTTATTGTGTCCCACCTTATGTAAAAAAATACAGCAAAATAATTATTTGCTCATTAATATTGTACCACAGTAAACTAAATATTCAACCATTATGATTGAGAAGCATCCCGAAGCAATTCTTCCAATGAGTCAATATTAAGTTCCTCACAGTTAAGCGTGTTTCCATTAACTTCTACAAACGGGATTAAAATTTGATATTTTTCTAACCATTCATCATTTGTATAGATATCACGTTCTTCTAGTTGAAAAGGATAATCGTTTTCTAACATAAGCAATAATGCCTTTGCATCGTCGCATAATGAGCAAACCTCTTTTGTATAAAAAATAACATGTAACATATATGATTCCTCCTGTAGCTTGACTATTTACGTTTGATAGAAGCTGGTATCTGTAATTGTTCACGATATTTCATTACTGTCCTTCTAGCGATCGTGATTCCAAACTCTTCATACAATCGTATTCTTATTAATTCATCCGATAATGGCTTTTGTTTATTTTCATGCTGAATTAACTCATGGATTAACTGCTTTATAGCAAATGCAGCAGTTTTCTTTCCATTTCGCTGCGTAACTCCTGATTGTAAAAAGAACTTAATTGGTACAACACCCTGCTTCGTTTGAACATATTTATTACTTATCGTTCGACTAATGGTTGAAATATGCACATCCAACTCTTGTGCCACTTCTCTTAAAGTTAACGGTTCTAACATGAAGGATCCATGTTCAAAAAACAGTTGTTGCTTCTCCACTAATTTTCTTATCACTAATTCTAATGTATTTGTTCGGTAGGTTATTGCTTGATTCAACCAGTCAATTTGCTTGTATTTTTCCTTCAGATAATTGGCAGCGTCTTTTTCTAGATTCGTAAGACCTTCATATGAACGATTAAGCTCAATAGTTGGTGAATTCCATTTATAAAACGAAATCCTCCACTCGCCGTCCTCTTTATAAATGGAGGCTTCTGGGATAACATACTCTGGGCGTTTTACGGCTAAAAGTTGACCAGGTTTAGGGTGACATCGTTTAATCTGATCTAATATCGCATAAACATCTTCCTCTATTGTATCGTATTCTTCTATGATGGCATTAACATTTTCATCGGCTATCCAATCTAAATGTTCTGTTAGTAAGGATTCGACAAATGGCTTATAAACACTTGTATGCTTTAGTTGTAGGAGGATACACTCACTAATAGACCTTGCTCCGATTCCGGAAGGCTCCAGTGATTGAATCTTCACGAGAGCTTCTTCCACCAAATTAACAGTTGTGCTACATTCCTCTGCCCACATTTTTAGTTCTATATCCAAATAGCCATCTTCGTTCAAAGAATCAATTCCAAAGTGTACAATGGGCTCCATTGTTTCAGATATATCCAGTGTGTATAATTGTTGCCTCAACTGTTCATACATCGATAGTTCTGTTTGGTTGATTTCACCAACAGCTACTTCATTATAATTTGCCGATTTATACTGAGCAATATCATAATCATAATTCACTTCTTCAATTAATGGGTTCTCTTTAGCTATTTCTTTAATATATTCGATTAATTCAATACCAGAAAACTGCAGGATCTGAATTGCTTGTAAAAGAGATTGATTCAGTTTCCGTTGCAATGTTTGTTCTTGGGTGAGTTTAGGTTCCATTGTCTCTCCTCCTAGCAAGTGTCCTACTTCTATTTTGCCATACATTTTGAAAAAACTCACCTGTAATATATACTTAGCCTTAGATAAGGAGTGTTATTAACATTGATTGAAGTATATACAGACGGTGCAGCAAGCGGTGATCCAGGTTTAAGTGGAGCTGGCATCTATATAAAAAAAGATGGAAATCATTACGAACATGCCTTTCCATTAGGAATGTTATCCAATCATGAAGCCGAGTTCCACGCAGTAATAAAGGGACTTCAAGTATGCCAGGAATACTTTCCAAATGAGATATTATCTTTTCGTTCAGATTCTAAGCTTGTTGTCGATGTGATTGAAAAAGATTTTACAAAAAACAAAATGTTCCTTCCCTTGCTTGAAAAAATAAAAGAAGAAGCAAGCGAATTTCCTTATTTCTTCATTAAATGGATCCCAGAGAAGAAAAATAATCACGCTGATAAATTAGCTAGAAGTGCCATCCATATGAATTAGTTTGTCTTAAATAGGCATTCTCTCGACCCGTTTTTCATGTTATAATGAAGTTTAATTAATAGAATTTAGATTAACTAGAATAGGAGTTGTACTAGTGGGGAAAAGAATATTATTTTTTATATTGACAAACATTTTAGTGATGACAACAATCGTCATAGTATGGTCACTCATCACATCGTTCACTGATCTTAATGGCTCCTTTCAATCAGGAGAGACCATACACTTTGGATCAATAATGGTATTTAGTATATTAGTTGGTTTTAGTGGGGCATTCATTTCGCTTATGATTTCCAGATGGATGGCCAAGAAAATGATGAAAGTCAAAGTATTAAAACCTGAAGACAACCTTTCACGTGGAGAACAAGCAATTGTAGATAAAGTGCACCGCTTATCACGTGCTGCAGGGTTAATGCACATGCCAGAGGTGGGGATTTACCAATCTCGGGAAGTTAATGCATTTGCGACAGGACCTAGTAAAAAACGATCACTTGTAGCTGTTTCTACTGGTCTACTAAACTCCATGGATGAGGATGCAGTTGAAGGTGTTATCGCACACGAAGTTGCGCACGTAGCAAATGGTGATATGGTAACGATGACACTACTTCAAGGAGTAGTGAACACATTTGTTGTATTCTTCTCCAGAATTGCAGCCATTCTCGTTTCACGCTTAGTAAAACCTGAATTGCAATTCATTGTCCGGTTTGCAGCGATTATTATATTCCAGATTTTGTTCTCGATATTAGGAAGTATTGTCGTCATGGCTTACTCACGTTACCGAGAATTCCATGCTGATAAAGGCGGAGCAGACCTTGCCGGAAAAGATAAAATGGCACATGCCCTGCGTTCACTGAAGAACCATGTTGGTAGAGTTGACCAAACCGACGATGCTGCCATTCAAACACTTAAGATAAGCAACAAGCCTAGTATGTCACAATTATTCTCCTCTCACCCAGACCTAGACGAGAGAATACGCAGATTAGAGCAAAGATAAATTCAATTAAAAAAGCTGTCCTTTGGGGTTTTATTGAACCCTTTAAGGACAGCTTTTTTTTATTTATATAAGCGCACCCGGAGGGGCTCGAACCCCCGACCTTTGGTACCGGAAACCAACGCTCTATCCAACTGAGCTACGAGCGCATACTAAAAATAAATTCACGCACATACCACATTATAACGTCCCATCTATGGATTAACAAGTCTTTTTCTATAATACTAACCCCTCCACCATCATATTACATTAATTCTGAATACTATTGTTTTTGGGAAAAAAGAGAAAAACCTCAATTCCAGGATTTTAATTGTATAATATAAGTTAATTCTAAACAGTCTAATAATTATAATACTATTTTCAATAAAGGAGGATACATATATGGAAGAAACAGATTCATCACTCCTTAAAGTGAGCAACTTACATACGCACTTTTTTAGTAAATCTAGTGTTGTTAAGGCTGTTGACGGAGTTACTTTTGATATTAAACCAGGTGAAACATTGGGGATTGTTGGAGAATCAGGCTCTGGTAAAAGCATAACGGCTATGTCCATTTTAGGGTTAATCCCTTCTCCACCTGGAAAAATTGTTAATGGCGAAATTATTTACAAAGGAGAGGATCTTCTCCAAAAATCTTCTAAACAAATGCGACAAATTCGTGGTAAAGAAATTGCTATGGTATTTCAGGATCCCATGACTTCCTTAAATCCTGTTTTTACGGTTGAGAAACAGATGATTGAAACCATATTGGCACATGAGCCTGTTTCAAAAAAGGCAGCCAAAACTCGTGCACTTGAATTGTTAGAATTAGTCGGTATACCTGACGCTAAAAAGCGATTAAAAAACTACCCACATGAATTTAGTGGGGGTATGCGTCAGCGTGTAATGATTGCTATGGCATTATCGTGCAACCCTTCATTACTTATTGCTGATGAACCAACTACTGCGTTAGATGTAACGATTCAAGCACAAATCTTGGAACTGTTTAAAAAAATGCAACAGCAATTGAATATGTCAATCATTATGATTACCCACGATTTAGGTGTTGTCTCCGAGGTCTGTGATCGAGTAATGGTAATGTATGCAGGCAAGCCGGTTGAATTCACAGAAACAAAAAAGCTTTTTGACAATGGAAAACACCCTTACACATTAGGATTAATGAATTCGATTCCTAAAATAACACCTGAAAAGCAGAAGTTAGAAGCAATTGACGGTGTTCCACCAGACTTGCGTTCATTGCCAAAAGGGTGCAGTTTTGCTCCAAGATGTAAACATGTCATGGAAAGTTGTTTAGCCATCGATCCAGCATTAACAAAAGTAGATGATAATCACCTTGTACGTTGCTTATTATATGAAGAGTCTAAAGAGGAAAAGGTGGTAACTCCATGAGTACATTATTAGAAGTAAAAAATTTAAAAAAGCATTTTCCTTTAAAGAGTAAACATATGTTTTCAAAGGATAAGCCTGTCCTCAAAGCGGTTGACGGCATTTCATTTTCCGTTCAAGCAGGTGAAACTCTTGGACTTGTTGGGGAGAGTGGCTGTGGTAAATCTACTGCAGGTAGATCTATTCTTAAATTACTAGAACCAACAGAAGGAGAAATATACTTTAAGGGGGAAGATATAACCTCTTTTCGAGGCGAAAAAATTCGCAAGTTACGTAAAGAAATGCAAATCATTTTTCAGGATCCTTATGCATCACTAAACCCAAGAAAAACAATTGAAAAGATCATTACAGAACCAATGAAAATATTTAACATACCAAAAGAAGAACGTAATTCAAAACTGGAACGCCTACTGGATGTCGTTGGCTTGAATTCTCATCACAAGCATCGGTATCCACATGAATTCAGTGGTGGCCAGCGCCAACGAATTGGTATTGCGAGGTCATTAGCGTTAGACCCTGAGCTTGTCATTTGTGATGAACCTGTATCAGCATTGGATGTTTCTATTCAAGCCCAGGTAATTAACTTAATGGAGGATTTACAGGAGGAATTCAATCTAACATATGTTTTTATTGCCCATGATTTAAGTGTTGTCCACCATATAAGTGATCGTGTAGCAGTTATGTATCTTGGGGAATTGGTCGAGATTGCCGAGGTTAATGAACTTTATAGTAGTCCTAAGCACCCATATACACAAGCATTGCTATCAGCCGTACCAGAAACAAATACACAACAGGAAAAGCAGCGTATCATTTTAACCGGTGATTTACCTTCACCCGCTAACCCACCTAAGGGGTGTAAATTTCACACACGTTGTCCATACGCAGAAGCAATTTGTCGTACAAAGGAACCGAAATTGAAGCAAGTTTCTTCGGATGGCCAAATGGCGGCTTGTCATTTCGTTAAGGAGGTGGTTGAAAACTAATACCACGATCAGGCAACTTTATTAATCAACCATTCTAAAGGGGGACTGAAATTGAAAAAACGTAATTTATTTGCTTTATTTGCTTTACTATTTGCAATCGTAATCGTTTTTGCAGCATGTAGTGATGATGCCAACTCTGATGACTCGGACGACACAACTGATCAAGCAACAGAGGATACAGAAGGTACTGAAGATGACACAGAAGATACGGACAGTACAGATGACAGTAGTGGTGGGAAAACGCTTATTTTCGGACGTGGTGCTGACTCCATACAGTTAGATCCATCTAAGGTTACTGACGGTGAATCTATATACGTAACGAATCAAATTTACGATACATTAGTCAGATATGAGGAAGAAAACACAGAAGTGAAACCTGCACTTGCTTCTGAATGGGAAACAAGTGATAATGGCTTAGTTTGGACGTTCCAACTACGCGATGATGTTACTTTCCATGATGGCAATCCATTTACTGCAGAAGATGTAGTTTTCAACTTTGAGCGTTGGGCAACATCTGGTGAATTTATTTACTATGGTTATATGTTTGGTGCTACTGAAGACAATTTAAGTGGAATTATTGAAAATGTAGAAGCCACTGGTGATTATGAAGTTCAATTTACGCTTACAGAGCCAAATGCACCATTTCTTCAGACACTTGCTATGCCTCCATTCGGAATTGCAAGTCCAGAAGCTGTAGAAGAACACGGGGAAGATTACTTTAAAAATCCTGTCGGAACTGGTGCATTTGTCTTTGATGAATGGGTGCCAGATGACAGCATTACAGTCACAAAAAATGACGATTACTTTGGGGAAGTTGCAAAAGTAGATGAAGTTATTTTTCGTACTATTCCTGACAATGGAGCTAGATTTATGGAGCTTCAAGCAGGATCAATTGACTTCATGATGGGATTAAACCCACAAGATATTCAAACAGCTGAAGATGATGAGAATTTACAAATTGTACGTAGACCATCTATGAACGTTGGTTACATGGCAATGAACACAAGTAAAGAAGGTCCTATGTCTGAACAGTTGGTACGACAAGCAATTAACTTAGCAATTGATAAAGATGCGCTTGTTAGCTTATATGAAGGTATTGGAAAAGCAGCTAAAAATCCGATTCCTCCATCACTTTGGGGATTTAATGACGATATAGAAGATTATGGCTATGATACAGAGGAAGCTAAAGCATTACTTGCTGAGTCTGGATATGCAGACGGCTTTGATATAACACTTTATACGTTTGCTAACCCAAGACCGTATATGCCACAACCTAAATTTGCAGCTCAAGCTATTCAGGAAATGCTTAAAGAAGTAAACATTAATGTAGAAATTGTTGAGAATGATTGGGATACACATTTAACAGTCACAGAGAACGGCGAACATGATATGGCATTCTTAGGATGGACTGGAGATAATGGTGACCCAGATAACTTCCTATATGTATTATTAGATAAGGATAATGCAAAAGTAGGTTCAGCAGGAAACATCGCTTTTTATAAAGATGACGAAGTACATGATCTCTTAAAAGCAGCTCAAACTGAAATGGACCAAGATAAACGTACTGAATATTATATGGAAGCCCAAGAACTGATTCATGAAGATGCACCATGGTTCCCAATTGCGCATACAACACCACCTATTGCTGCTAGTCAAAAGGTGTTGAATTATCTTCCACACCCAACTGGTAGTGAACCATTTAACTTGATTGAACTAGACGAATAGATTATTAATTTTTAGTACATTACATGTTTAATCTAGAGGTTGCACTTTGCATTGTCTTAGTCAACCTCTAGAAATAAACTTCTGGATAACTTTTATGCTGAAAATAAACAGTTATTACAACTTCTAAAGTAAAAAGTTTAATAGTGCAAATTTAACGGAGGAATGCAACCATGCTAAAGTACATTATTCGAAGACTATTCATGCTTATCCCCGTACTAATTGGTGTCTCCATTCTAACATTTTCCCTTATCCATTTAATCCCGGGAGATCCAGCTAGGAGCATGCTTGGCGATAAGGCATCTGAGGCACAGCTTGAGAACCTACGTGTTGAGTTGGGTTTGAATGATCCTTATATTATTCAATATGGACGGTTTGTTGGTAATATTTTGCAAGGTGACTTAGGGGAATCCATTCAATCAAAGGAAGACATAACGATTGAAATGGCTAGTAAGTTACCTGCTACTGTGGAACTAACGATCTTCGCCATGATCTTAGCAATGAGTGTTGGTATATTTGCTGGTGTTATTGCTGCTGTGAAGCAATACTCATGGTTTGATAATTTAAGTATGACAGGTGCTCTGTTTGGTGTATCATTACCGATATTTTGGCTCGGTTTAATGATGATATGGCTTTTCTCGGTAACATTAAATATTTTACCTCCCTCAGGTAGGATATCTTCGGGAATTGAATTACATACCATAACAAATTTTTATCTTTTAGACAGTATTTTAACAGGAAATTGGACTGCGTTTAAGGATGTATTCCAGCATTTATTAATGCCAGGTGTAGCACTGGGAACCATACCAATGGCTATCATTGCACGTATGACTCGCTCTAGCATGCTAGAAGTAATGAACCAAGATTATATTAGAACAGCAGATGCAAAAGGATTAAAAAAACACTTAATAGTTTTTCAACATGCCTTGAAAAATGCATTCCTCCCTGTTCTTACCGTAATTGGACTACAATTCGGGTTACTACTTGGTGGTGCCGTTTTAACAGAAACAATCTTTTCCTGGCCAGGTGTAGGGCGCTATGTATATTTAGCTGTAATGGGACGCGATTATCCCATAGTACAAAGTACTATTCTGATCATAGCTACCATTTTTGTGTTAGTAAATCTACTAACTGATCTTCTCTATAAATACTTTGATCCTAGAATTCGTTATGACTGAGAATAAGAAAGGATGTGCAGCTTATGTCACTTCAACCAAATCCTATACCTGATCCAAATTCAATACCAAATGAGGAAGTAGAAAAATTAAAATCCAACCGTATGTGGGTTGACTCCTTATTACGAATTATTAAGAGTAAAACATCCATTATCGGCTTGTGTATTATTGTTATTTTACTATTAACAGCAATATTTGCACCACTAATTGCGACACATAGTATAACTGACCAAAATATCGTTAACCGTTATCAGCCCCCATCTGCTGAGCACTTTCTGGGGACGGATGAACTAGGAAGAGATATATTCAGTCGGATTGTTTTTGGTACTAGAATTTCCATCCAAATCGGCGTTATTGCTGTAGGTATTTCTTTAATTATCGGCGTTACGCTGGGTTGCGTGGCAGGTTTCTTTGGACGCTGGATTGACCTAATTATTATGAGATTTATTGATATAATGATGGCCTTTCCTAGTATTTTATTAGCAATAGCATTAGTAGCCGTATTAGGAGGAAGTTTAACGAATGCGATGATAGCGGTAGGAATAGTAGGAATACCACAGTTTGCTAGAATTGTCCGATCAGCCGTTCTGTCAGTAAAGGAGACCGAATACGTTGAAGCAGCCCGCGCAATTGGAGCCAGAAATGGAAGAATTCTAATGCAGCATGTGCTACCAAATTGTTTAGCACCAATAATTGTACAAACTACATTAGGGGTTGGTACAGCTATATTAGATGCAGCCGGGCTTAGTTTCCTTGGACTAGGTGCACAAGCTCCTGCTCCAGAATGGGGTGCCATGTTAAGTGATGGGCGCGCTGCGTTACAAAACGCTCCATGGGTAGTTGGTTTTCCAGGAATAGCTATTTTTCTAGTTGTACTTGGATTTAACTTATTTGGAGACGGATTACGAGATGCATTAGATCCAAGGTTAAAGAAATAGTTACACCATTTAATTTATATAGTAAACTAAAAGGTAAAGCGACGCTTTACCTTTTAATGGTAGTTGGAGGTGCTTTATTTGCTAAAAAAATATACCCCTGTTTTCATTTGCGTATTACTTGGTTTGATCTTTTTATTCTCATCTATAAACTCTTCAACAGCTAAACACATAAACACTTACCCTAACCTCCCAGCACCTATTGGAGAAGAAAGAATTTTAATAACCTCTGCCGGACAAGCTGTTGAAGGTACTATAATTCTCACAATTGCTGAGAATCTTAACCTAGAGGCTGACTATCGCCCACGAGCACTTGGAACAGATTTATATGATTATAAAAGTGTTATAATTGTATTAGGTTATAGTTCCAATGGATTATCACATGTTAATCGCAGTTTTCAAGAGGAATTGATTCGAACAAAAGAAATTGTAGAAGAAGCGAAACTAAACAATTTACCAGTTATTCTTATAAATCTTTCCGGTCCCTTTCGTGAAGAGGAAAGAACGTGGGAGTTATTTACCTATACTGTTGGTTATGCAAATTACTATATCGGATTAAATAATGGATACAATATGAACCGCTATAAAAATGAACTTAAGAAACATCATGTGCCTACTACTCTTGTTAAGCAACTCGATGACCTACATATACCACTTAACTCTGCATTTCGATAGGGGGCACAATTATGAGGGAAAGAAAAAATTTATTTATCGGTATAATTGGCATGCTACTTCTATTTTATGGGGAGTTATTACCGTCTTTTTTTAATGAGTGGTCCATATTCATTATTGAATCCATAAACGAAAGTATACTGTTACTAGATAGTGGACTGTTAATTATTTCTTCATTTGCATATATCGCTAAGTACCTCATTATATTTTCCCTAATCTATCTGGGATCCATGATGATTGCACATTCACTGTCTAAAGATTTAGAACAGTCATCTTTTCCATTATTATTGATCGTAACGGTTATGGCTTCCCTTTTTCTATTTAACCAAATCTATCATGAACACTTTTCATATTTGGGTCATATCGTAACACTAGGTATTGTTGTATTTCTACAAATATATATCCCTAAACAGAAAAACTTTTATATTATATTCTCCATCATTTTGTTTTTAGTAATACTTTCTGTTCAATGGCTTCAATTGATTCCAGTACTTTCTTCACTTGGATTTGGTACGGACGATATAGCAATAAGTCTTAAAATGGCAGATAGTTTTTTTACGGAAAACAATTTGTTTAATACATTAGCAACTATCTTTTTTATTGCTTTCTTTATAATAGCAATTATATTCACATTTTTAATCCATTTAGTTAACAAGCAGGTATACACGCTTAAAAAATACCAAGAACAGGAAGAAGAACTTAAGGAAACACGGATAGCTTTAGTTGAGTCAAAGGTGTATGAGGAAATGACTATGCTGGTTCATGACTTAAAAACCCCCCTTGTGACAGTTGAAGGTTTACTTTCTTTAATAGAGATGAAAATGCAGCTTTCAGAAGATAGACCATTAGCTACTTATTTAAAACGAACGGATAAATCGATCGAAATAATGAAGGATATGATTTCTGAAATTCTCTATGAAAATATTAAACAACCTATTCATATTAAGGAACTGTTAGAATATGTCACAAGTCATTTAAATCTAGATGAACAATTTATTGATCTGGATATTAAAATGGAACCAAACTTACCTCAAATATATGTAAATAAAACTCGATTTTCCCGTGCCATATCCAATATATTAGAAAATGCAGTCACTTCTTTGGCAGGAAAAGAAGGATATATACATATTAATGTCAAAAGAATAGATAGCGATATTTTGTTTCAAATACAGGATAACGGACCAGGAATTAAAAATTCACATTTAAAAAATATTTGGATAGATGGATTTAGCACGAGAAACTCTTCTGGGATTGGGCTTTCTTTTGTAAAACGTGTTGTAGAAAATCATGAAGGAACAGTGACCGTAGATAGTGTTCCAGGTAGCCATACCCAAATGAATATCTTGCTACCAATCCATAAGGTAGGTGAACAAACCAATGAATACATCCATACTAATCGTTGATGATAATGAAGATATTCGATTTACATTAAAAGAAATTTGTGAATATGCTAATTGGAATGTAATACAAGCATCAACTGGAAAAAGAGCAGTGGAACTATTCCATATGCTAAATCCAGATTTAGTCTTGCTGGACTATCATATGCCCGATTGGGATGGAATTAAAACAACAAAAGAAATGAGGAAAGCAAATGCAAGTACTCCCATCATTGTTTTAACGGTCGATGAACGTCAAGAAATTGCTAATAACTTTTTAGATGCTGGTGCTACAGACTTTGCACTAAAGCCAATTAAAGCACCAGACCTAATTTCAAGAATCAAAATAAATTTAAAAATAGCCAAGTTAACAGAAGATAAAGACAGTGCCTTTGTCGAGAAAGGAATAAAACAAGCAACGATGATGTCTATCAAAAACTTTCTCATACAACAAGAGCAACCGACCACCATAAATGAAATTCAACTTGCATTACCAATTGCATACCAAACCGTTCATCGATACTTAAATTACCTTGAAGGAAGAGGTGAAGTTGAAGTTCTTGCACAGTACGGGAAAAAAGGGCGGCCTAAAAATAAATATAAGCTTGTTTAAATTAGTATATAGGTTTATTTTACTTAGATAAGGGAATGATGGAAGAAGAATTTTTATGATTTCTTAAGTATCAGTAAATTTATTGTCAAACGTTTTCGTTTGACCTTAATTGACCTTTTAGTTATCATAAAATTAGATCCAAATTAATTGGATACACGTTAAGGAATAAGGGAGGATTTTCACATGAATTTAATACCTACAGTTATTGAACAAACGAACCGTGGAGAACGCGCATATGATATTTACTCACGTTTATTAAAAGACCGTATTATTATGCTTGGAAGTGCTATAGATGACAATGTATCCAACTCAATCGTAGCACAATTACTGTTCTTGGAAGCAGAAGATCCAGACAAAGATATTTCCATATACATCAACTCACCAGGTGGATCGATTACAGCAGGTATGGCAATCTATGATACCATGCAATTTATTAAATCAGACGTATCAACCATTTGTACTGGTATGGCAGCATCTATGGGTGCATTCTTATTGGCTGCTGGTGAAAAAGGTAAACGATATGCACTACCAAATAGTGAAGTAATGATTCACCAACCATTAGGTGGTACTCAGGGGCAAGCATCTGATATTGAAATTCATGCTAGACGTATTATTGAAATGCGTGAAAAAATCAACAAAATTCTATCTGAGCGTACAGGACAGCCTTTGGAAGTTATTCAACGTGATACAGACCGTGATAATTTCATGACTGCTGAGAAATCAGTTGAATATGGTATGATTGACAAGATTCTTGAGCGTAATACAGATAAAGATAAAAAGTAAGTAACAAAAGCGCAAGCGCCCGTTTAGCGACGTATGGGCTGCGCCCGCGCATCGCGGGTGGGTCGACGTTGCCGCGCAAAGCGGCGAAGTTAGTCGATCTTCCAAATTCGCATGAGATAAAGGAAACACGAAGAGCGGTAGCGATTCGATGTTGACTTATCGTAAGGAGGATCAGGAAGCCCACTAACAGCACGGGCGCTGGCCGATGACGCCACGTCCTGTGGCGTCATCGGCACTAGTACGTCCTGTACGTCGGAGCTGGACGTGGCTTAAGCAGTAAATAAATTATCCACAGGCTCCTAATTTTATAATTTCCTAGACAGTTAAGAAAATCCCCCTCCATCATAGATGGAGGGGGATTTTAAATGAAATTATGTTATAACGTACTAGTTATGAATTCGTAACAAAAGTAGTTAAATGATTTAGTGCTACTTCCTCATCCGAACCATCGGCTATTAATGTGATTTCTTCCCCAGTTGTAATAGCTAAACTCATCAGACCCATAATACTTTTTGCATTTACTCTCTTCCCATCTTTTTCTAGAAACAAATGTGCAGAATAACGATTTGCTTCTTGTACAAACTGAGCAGCCGGCCTTGCTTGTAACCCACTATCAAGTTTGATTGTAACAGATCTTTCAACCAAAGTACTCATCCTCTCCTGTTTTCGTAACCGCTATCATTTTTGAATAATCAACGTAATAGCTAATCTTCATTATATATAGGTAAAATACACATAATCGACAGTACAGCAATACTGTTCTGTCGACTTTTTAACATGTAGAAATATTTTCTATTTTGATTACTTTAAATTATCGATATTATATCATGGAACCTGATTAAATGATATAGAACAGTTTACTTTTTAAGCAACGTTCCATTCTGTCTAACTTTTTCAGCGAATTCATCTATTTTCTTCAGACGATGATTTACACCAGATTTGGAAATCTCGCCACTTGAAACAAGCTCTCCTAATTCCTTTAATGATATATCCTGATGCTGGACACGTAAGATAGCGACTTCTCGTAACTTTTCCGGTAACGCATCCAATCCAACGGTATTTTCAATAAAGTTAATGTTCTCGATCTGTCGGAATGCAGCACCAATCGTTTTGTTAAGATTAGCAGTCTCACAGTTCACTAATCGATTTACCGAATTACGCATATCTCTGACAATACGAACATCTTCAAACTTGAACAATGCATTATATGCTCCGATTATGCTAAGGAACTCTGTAATTTTTTCTGCTTCTTTAATATATGTTATATAGCCATTTTTCCGCTCTAATTTTCGTGCACGAAGTTTAAAGCTATTTAACAATTTACATAAAGCTTCATTGTGTTCTTGATAAAAATTAGATATTTCTAAATGATAGGATGAAGTTTCAGGATTGTTTATCGAACCCCCTGCTAAAAAAGCACCTCTTAGATAGGATCTTTTACAACAATTCTTCTTTAGGTATTTAGTTGAAATGGTCCGAATAAACTTGTACGGTTCCTGTAAGATATCTAAGTCACCTAATAACATTTGAACATCTTCTTTCATACGAACAATGTAAACATTATTTTTCTTAAGCTTCATTTTCTTACGTACAAGTAATTCAACTGGAAATGAATATAGTGACTTAATCAAAGTATAGATGCGACGTGCTATTGCCGCATTTTCCGTTTGCACATCTAATACATATTTTTGTTTAGATAACGAAATAGCACCATTCATTCGAATTAGTGCTGCAAGTTCAGCTTGTGAACAGCATTCGTCTACTTCAACGGTTGTTGATTCTTTTTTTATCTCAGATGCAAATGACATCACACCACCTCCTCATCATTAGAAAATCTAAGTTGCACTTGTCTACTGAAAAATGGTAATTATATTTTATAAGTTATATGATCGAATAGAGTAACTTGGCAATTTTAGATGTATCATGTCGTAACGTTGACTGTGTATGACTAATGATGTCACCTTCAATAATCTGTAAGCCCATCTCGAGTAAACGATCCGTATCATACACGACTGGCTTCGCATTTTCTTCTGCATATACTTCTCTAACTGCCCTTTTTATAGGCTCATTGTGTACAATGATGGAATCCACAGACCCTTCACCAACATGATCAAAAATCGCTTGGACATGATCAGAAGCAGTAAAGCCGGTAGTCTCCCCTTCTTGTGTCATAACGTTACAAACATAAACAACTTTTCCCTTTGCATCTTGTATCGCGGTGTCTATTTGTGGAATAATCATATTCGGTAATATACTTGTATAAAGACTCCCCGGTGCAACCACAACTAAATCGGCATTTTCAATTGCACGAACTGCGTTAGGTAAGGGTTGTACGGGATTAGGCCTAAGAAACACACGCTTAATCTTCTTATTTGCAAGTGGAATTTTAGATTCTCCTGATACAATGGATCCATCTATCATTTTCGCATGTAAAGACATACTTTCATTCGATATTGGGTATATCTTTCCTTTTACATTTAATACTCTTGATATTTCCTTAATACCAGTATAAAAATTACCAGTAATAGAGGTCATAGCTGCTAACAACAAATTACCCATCGAGTGACCTGATAATCCATTACCAATTGTAAATCGATGTTGAAAAAGTTCTAACAACATCGGTTCTGCATCAGATAAAGCAGCTATTACATTTCGAATATCTCCTGGGGCCGGTATGGCCAGTTCGGTTCGTAGCCTACCCGTACTCCCACCGTCATCAGCTACTGTAACAAGCGCTGTTAGTTGGATGGGTAAATCCTTTAATCCGCGGAGCAGCACTGGCATACCAGTACCACCACCAATTACAACAACATTAGGCATCCTAGTCATTGTTAATGACCCTTTCTTTTGTCAATATCTCGATGGCTAATATGCGTAATATATGATGAAGACAGCTTTTTAGCGAAATGTTCTGCAAGCGCCACAGATCGATGCTGTCCACCTGTGCAACCGATCGCAACAACAAGTTGTGACTTCCCTTCTTTTTTATACTGAGGTAGCATGAATTGCAGTAAATCAAGTACTTTTTCATTAAACTTTTGGGTGTCTGACCATTTAAACACATATGAAGATACCTCAGGATTCAGTCCAGTTAAGGGCTGCATATGGGCAACATAATGTGGATTTGGTAAAAACCGTACATCAAAAACTAAATCTGCATCGATTGGTATGCCATATTTAAAGCCAAAAGAAACCATATGAACTGAAAAAATCTCCTGCTTCTCTTCTGTATATGCTTTTAATATTTTTTCTCGTAATTCTTTTGGTTTTAAGTTGGTAGTATCAATAATCCGCTGGGCTCTTCCTCTTAACTCATCAAGAATATTTCGTTCTTGCTGGATACCATTCAGCGGTAGGCCTCCTACAGCTAATGGGTGGGAACGCCTTGTTTCTTTATACCTCGTTACAAGCGCTTCATCTTTCGCATCAAGAAAGAGGATATGTTCATGAAGCCAATCTTCATCACCCAGTATATCCAAAGCTTCAAACAACGAATCGAAAAATTCTCGTCCACGTAAATCCATTACAAGAGCCACTTTTCGAATATTGTTCGTTGCATCTTTCATTAGTTCTAGGAACTTCGGTAGTAACGCGGGAGGTAAATTGTCTACACAATAGTATCCCAAATCTTCAAAGCTCTGAACTGCAACTGTTTTTCCAGCACCAGACATCCCCGTTATAACTACTAATTTTGTTTCTTGTTCATTCGTACCCATTATGTATCCCTCCCTTAAGGTCCAGATGGGTCTTGACGTATATCAAGGAGCTCATAGTCCTCCGTGTAAGCAAACAATGCAAACAACATAGATTCGGATGATAACATATGCTCAAAGATTTTGTGATCTCCTTCTGCCATTGGTAGCGTTTGTATCTGATCAAGAGCTACCCATTCCAGATCACCTTCTTCACAGTGCTTCGTTAATTCTCCCTCATAAGTACGGCATATGAACGTAAACATCATCCACTCCTGAACAATTTTCTTTTCTCTAAAAACATTAAACGTAAAAGTTCCAATCATTTTTGGGTCTAATAAATCTAATGCTGTTTCTTCACGATACTCTCTAATAACTGATTCCTTAACAGTTTCTCCTTCTTCCATCTTTCCACCAGGTATTGCATACCACCCTCGTCGTGGCTTCTTTAAAAGCAACACCCTATTATCATTTATTAATATGCAGTTAGTTACACGTTGCATGCATTATTCACCTATTTTCATGTAAAACTAAGAAATACACTACTACTATTATACAATGAAAAATTCCAAAGCAACAAGGATATGTTTATAACAAAAGCTTCCATTGTTCCTTATGTTTACCCGAAATGTCATTGACTAATGGTACCAAGATAACGGAAATTGCCTCAACAGCACATATACTGTAGCTAGAAGTACTAACGTTAAACTAGAACAACAGTACAAGCGCTCATTTAGCGACGTATGGGTTGCGCCCGTTCATCGCGGGTGGGTCAACGCTGCCGCCGAAAGCGGTGGTTTTAGTCGATCTTCCTCAATTACTATGAGATTCACTCCAGAGTATAAGATTCACTTTGACTTTCTCCATTATTGACGATAAGTCAAGTTCATCTAAAATGAAACATGCTCCTTCATAGGGCTATGAAGAAGTTGGACCGAGAGCCCGATTTTAGTCGGCCTTCCTTTTGCTTAAGCGAATCGATGTTGACTTATCATAAGAAGGATCAGAAAAGCCCACTAACAGCAGAGCTGGACGTGGCTGATTTTCTGGAAAATATACATAACTTTCAAGTTATATAGTTTCTTTACTAGCAAAAAAAATGCACAGATGCTCGGCACCTGTGCAATAAACTAATTTATCTATTAAAAGGGGGTCAATTAGTTAATTACATTGTACCCCAAAATTATTTCGTGCATGTTACAACAGCGTTAAAATGCAATTACTTTATAATAAAAACAATTTACATTTGTTTTTATTATGATTTAGCAGCTTTAAGTTCTTCCATTAATTCTTCAATATATTTTTGTGCTGCCTCAGCAGCTATACTCCCATCACCAGTAGCAGTAACAATTTGACGCAATGTTTTTTCACGGATATCTCCAGCTGCAAACACGCCTGGAACACTCGTTTCCATGTGTTCATTTGTTGGGATATACCCTTCATCATTTGTAATTCCAAGTGATTTGAATGGTTCGCTCAACGGTACCATTCCAATATAGATAAATACCCCATCAATTGGATAGTCATTTTCTTCACCTGTTTTGTTGTTATGCAATGATACACTGCTAACTTTACCATCAGGTCCATTTATAGTTTTTGCAACAGTATCCCATACAAAATCAATTTTTTCATTATCAAAAGCACGCTGTTGAATAATCTTTTGAGCACGAAGTTCATCACGACGATGAACAACGGTAACTTTATTGGCAAAGCGTGTTAAATATATACCCTCTTCAACCGCAGAGTCTCCTCCACCGATGACAACAAGGTTTTTCTCTTTGAAAAAGGCACCATCACAAACAGCACAATAGGAAACTCCACGTCCGCCTAATTCTTCTTCACCAGGAATACCTATTTTCTTGTATTGTGCGCCTGTAGTGATAATTAGTACTCGTGTGTTATATTCCTTTTTACCTGCAATTACAGTTTTATAATCACCATGATCAATAACCTCTTTAATATCGCCATATGCATATTCAGCACCAAACTTCTTGGAATGCTCAAACATATTATTGGACAAATCTGGCCCTAAAATATGATCATAACCAGGGTAATTTTCCACATCTTCCGTGTTAGCCATCTGGCCGCCTGGAATACCACGTTCAATCATTAATGTTTCTAAATTTGCACGAGATGCGTAAACAGCCGCTGTCATTCCAGCCGGTCCAGCACCTGCAATAATAACATCATACATACGGTCTTCGGACATTTACTTCAGCCCCTTTTCTCTAATAAATATAAGCCATATATATCGTATAAGACACTGTCCTGTACGTCTACTATTCTGCTCAACCTATTGCCAGGGTCTATCTTCTTTAGACAAATTAGGATGTTTCTTACACCCTTCTTCCCATAAGGCAAGAGCTTTTGAAGTTTCGCCCAAATGAAAAGCTGTTATACTGTACCATCTATAATAGGATAGATGGCCACTTATCAATCCTTTTACGAGCATGCGAAACCTAGAATATGCTTCTTTATAATACTCAGTTCTAGCCAATGTTGTAGCTATTTTAAGCTTTTGTTGTTCATGTATGGGATATACATTTAGTAATGTCTGAATATGAGGAACATATTCCTGCATTTGATTACGTTCATAATAAAATATCGCTAAATTGATATGACTATACAAGGAATCAGGCTGCTCGTTTAACATGTCTAACTCCATTTGGATAGCCTCTTCTTCATTCCCAGAAAAGAATAACGCTTGTGTATAGTCATGCTTTGGTAATTGATGATCTGGAAATATTGTGATCATTTCCTCTAACAATGGCAGTGCTTTATCATATTCCTTATTTTCCATGTGATAAAAAACAGTTTCCTGGAAAATGAGTAGCTCATCTTCTGATTCAAGCTCAAAGTCGTAATCCTCTTCATCAATGTCGATTAAATTCAACAAACTTTTTGCCTCTTCGGTAAAGTCACCATCAGGCTCCTTATCAAGGTACGATGTAGCATATTTTCGTGCATCGTTTAAAAGCCCTAAATGAGCATAATTATTTGCTAGTAAATAATAGCAATCTGCATACTGATCACCGGTTGATTGTAAAACTTTAGTCAGCAATTGATTGGCTGCATGAAACGCACCAACCTCTGTATATATAATCGACATTTGACATTGATATAATGGATCATTAGGTTTTGTATCAACAGCTTTTTTTAGCCATTTAATAGCAATTTCAAATTTCCTTCTCTGAAAAGCTTCTACGCCCTTCGTGAAATAAAAGTCACCGTCAGGTATAAAAGGGATAACATTATCCTGATTATTATCTGTTTTATCCTTCATATGCTGCATACTTATCCCCCTTATTTTTCTTATATAATAAATTGTATAATAGTTAACATTTTATAGTGAAACATACGACAAAAGTATACCATATTCGCAGGAGGAATAATATAGGCGAAAGATAGGCGTTACAAACAGACAAGCGGATTGATATATAGTAATATCAACCCGCTTCGTTATTAGCTGTTCATCACAATCATGTTAAAGTAGCTTAGTGATAAAGGTTCTGCACGATACTCTTCTCTGTTGCCAAATGTTTTTTCTAAATAAATCTTTGCAATTACCATAGATCTTTCCCGATCTTCCTGTTTGCTCAGCTCAATATTTCGTAACGCAACTACTCCCTCAAAAATATCAACCATCTGTTTTGCTATTTTTCTCGGGTACATTAAACGAACTTTTTCATCATTTGGGATAATAATTCAAGTGATTCTGCTAATTTTTCCATCGCATCATAGATTGGTGCAGCTAGTTCTTTTGTTGTTTCAGACATGATAGTTAACCTATCTTTCATCTTATTCAAAAATAATGGATGAACTTCAAACTTTTCAAGCAAGCGTAATACTTCTAACCCAAGTAAATTGGCAGTCCCTTCCCATACCGTTAAAACTTGAGCATCACGCAATAATCTTGGTGTAACGAAGTCTTCAATATACCCGTTTCCACCATGTATTTCAATTGCTTCATGACAAAAATGGATGGATTGCTCTGCAGTTTCCTTTTTTAAAATAGCTATATACAGCCTTAGACGAGCTCGATCCTCATTCGTAGCATTTGTGTTTTTGGCATTACCTCATCAAAAAGCGCTATTAATTCAAAAGTTTCACTTGTCTCCACTTCTAATTTAACTGCTAGATCAACTAACGTATCCCGAATCATCGGATAATTTGTTAATGTTTGACCAAAGGCTTCTCGATCACACGCATATTGCTTTGCCTCATTGTATGCACGACGGCTATCTGCACCTAAGGATTAAAACGGGTTCACTTATGAGGTGCAAAACAGTGAATCACAAGTTAAATCACACCTATAATCACATAATTTTCACTATTAAATTCACAGTAAAAAATGGCTTTGGATATTTCACCAAGCCATTTTTCTGTCTTATATCTGTTGTTAAACAATCGCGTTTGTTGAATAATAATTAATCGAACTTATTTAATACTTGGTTAAGGTTATCCCACTCGTATATAAGAAGTTTCAGTTCTGCACTTGCAATTGTAATCGTTTCTGATTTATGTAAATTAGCACCATAATATTCATAGAAATAACAGGTTTTATTATCTTCTAAAACTTCAACAAAAACTCTATGGAGTCCAAGTTCCTTAAATTGAAGAAAAAGTTGTTTCATAAGTAGCTTCCCAATACCTTTGCCATGATGCTCTTGAAGTAAATAAATAGATGTTAAGTCCCCAGAGTTCTCCACACTATTACTATCTCTTTTTCCACAATCTGCAAATCCAACGATTTCTCCATCATCCGAAATAGCAATAAATACATAATTTCCCTCTTTAGCTATATTGCGTTCCCATAATGACGCTCGTTGTTTATACGAGAGCTGGTCAAGAAATGAGTCTGGTACAATGTTTTTATAAGTAGATATCCAACTATCAACGTGTACTTTTGCGATTCCTTCTGCGTCTGATAAAATTGCTCTTCTAATATTCATCTGAATCCCCACTCCTTCCACCAGCCTGCCATATTAGCACAATAACTTATTGTTCATCTTTCACTAAAGCACTCCTTACTTAAATAGAAATTATACTGCTTGAACATAAGACAGCCTATCTTTTTTGCGGACTCAGTGAACCTTATTTCCTTTCATTATGTATAATTATCGTGGTGGCGGACTCAGAAGACCTTATTTGTAACATTTCCAGAGTTATAGACTGTTTTTTTATGCAATAAGATCCCCTGAGTCCGCTTGACCTTAAAAATCACTGTTTTTGACACAAATAAGGGCACTGGGGTCCGCTTAAAGTTCGTTCGTCTATATATACCTGTTTACACAAGGAGCGACTGCTCCTTTTGAGCAATCACAGTTGGCAAGCGTAATATCATTCCTATAAAATCAGGGAATATCGTGGAGTATATAGCCAGTAGCTCTAATGGGGCTTCGTAGATTAAATTCTCATAATTTCTAAAGGAGTTTTATAAATGTTTGGGAACTCGTAATAAAGGATATTACATAAAATGACTAAAGCAGCTTAAAAGATACACGTTAATATAACTCATTTTTATTATCCATTTCAGAAGATAACCAAACGGACCCATACAAGTGACGTAACAAGAATCACTGCAATAGTGGAATAAGCATTGCTCTATCCCTATTCACAGAATAAATCACCCTTGTGAATTATTCTGTGAATAGACATTAAAAACTATTTCAAACCTTGATATAGCAATAGAAATACACACGAGATTTCTCTTGTGAAAACCCGTGTGCTGTATGATGTGTTTTAATGTTTGCACCTCTGAAGTGAACCCGTTAGCCATGCCAAGCACGTTTTTAAACTATTTTAATCGTTTTCTGGAACTACCGCTTCCCTTAATGATTGTTCAAGTTCTTCGACAAACACTTTTCTTTGTTCATTACTCCACTGTAACGTTTTAGCCATATAGTTAATAACATTTTCTTTATGATTATTTACCCAATCAATGGCAAAAAATAATGCACCTGTACGTCGTATAAAGAAATCTACTGGTTTATAAGCTGATTCGTATTTCATGGCATAAACTAACTCCGTAAACACAATAGGATCGATATTTTCTAAAATAGCCGTGTCTTTTTCACTTTCATAAATATCGAAAATAATGTCAATATTTGAACCATATGTTTTAACCAGCTTTAACACTGTTTCTTCGTCTAATCCAAGTGAGATACCTTCAGATATTTTCTGTTGCTTAAAACGCTTAAACCCTTCTGAACCACCGACATTTCCACCTGAAATAGGTAGGTGCTTTGTATCCGATTCGGAATATAAAATCCCATCTTCTTCTTTCAATAAACCGACAACTTTATCCACAGCTTCATGTGCCATTTTTCGATAACCTGTCAATTTACCTCCAGCCATCGAGATCAAACCTGAATCAGAAACGAAAATTTCATCTTTTCGGGATATCTCGCCTGGATTCTTTCCTTCTTCAGCTATGAGTGGACGTAACCCTGCCCAACTTGATTCAACATCATTAACTTTCATATCTATTGTAGGAAACATATAATTGATAGCATCCAGTATATAATTTCTATCCTTTTTCGTCATGGTAGGATGAGCTATATCACCTTCATAACTTGTATCCGTTGTACCCACATATGTTTTATGATCACGGGGTATTGCAAAAATCATGCGTCCATCTGGAGCATCAAAATAAATGGCCTGTTGCAAAGGAAAACGTTCGTTTGAAAATACCAAATGCACTCCCTTTGTCAATTGCAATGACTTTTCATTTATGGAACCATCCATACTTCTCAATTCATCAACCCAAGGACCGCCTGCGTTAATGATTTTCTTAGCATAAATGGTATGAACATCCCTACTTATTTGATTCTCAACTACAGCACCTACAAGTTTACCAGACTGATCATACTCAAAATCAATAACTTTAGCATAGTTAAGTGCATAAGCCCCATTCTCAACTGCCTTTTTTAATACTTCGATGGTTAAACGTGCATCGTCTGTTTTATACTCTACATAAACCCCAGCACCTTGAAGACCATCTTTTTTAATTAATGGTTCTTTTAATAAAGCATCTTCAGGGGTGAGAATTTTTCGACGTTCTCCCTTTTTAACACCTGCTAGAAAATCATAAACCCATAACCCTATATTGGTGGAAAACGTTCCAAATGATCCTCCTTTATGAAAAGGAAGCATCATCCACCCTGGAGTAGTAACATGGGGGCCGTTTTCATACACAATAGCTCGTTCTTTTCCAACATCTGCTACCATTTTCACTTCGAATTGCTTTAGATAACGCAAGCCACCATGAACAAGCTTAGTGGAACGACTGGACGTTCCCGCAGCAAAATCCTGCATTTCAATTAATCCAATATGTAATCCACGTGTCACAGCGTCCAGTGCTATTCCAGCGCCTGTTATACCACCGCCAATAATTAGCATATCGAGCGGTTTTTCTGTAAGAGATGTAAAGATTTCATCTCTTTTTAGACTAGAAAAAACAGCCATTTCCAATTCACTCCCTTTAAAAATTCTGCACATCGTATTATCAAAGAGAAAATAAAAACCACAAAACACACTAATGGCTTCTTTACCATTAGTAGTTTGCGGTTTCTCCATTTCTCCGGCCAAATTATTAACTTACTTTAATCTTAACACATTCGTTATATTTCGCAATAAAATCTTTTAGTGAAATGCTTGAGCTGCTTTGACAGCCCTTTGCCATCCATCATAAAGTTTCTCGCGTTCATCTTCTGATAAGTTAGCTTTAAATGTATGATCAATATGCCACTGTTCTGCTATTTCTTCTTTACTTTGCCAAAAACCTACGGCTAAGCCTGCTAGATATGCTGCTCCTAGTGCAGTCGTCTCATTAATGATTGGTCTCTCAACGGGAACACCTAACATATCACTTTGAAATTGCATTAAAAAGTTATTTTTAACTGCTCCACCATCAACCCGTAACGTTTTTAATTCAATGCTGGAGTCAGCCATCATGACATCAACTACATCACGTGTTTGATAGGCTAAGGACTCCAGTGTTGCACGGACAAAATGCTCTTTTTTTGTGCCTCTTGTGAGTCCTAAAACTGCTCCACGGACATCACTATCCCAATATGGTGTTCCTAACCCTACAAATGCAGGAACAACGTATACTCCGTCGGTCGATTCTACCGATTCAGCTAAGGGTTCACTTTCGGGTGCACTTTCAATAAGTTTCAAACCATCACGCAACCATTGAATTGCTGAACCAGCTACAAAGATACTACCCTCTAAAGCGTATTCAACTTTTCCATCAACACCCCAGGCTAATGTAGTAAGAAGGCCGTTTTCCGACTTAATGCCTTTTTCCCCGGTATTCATAAGCATAAAACAACCAGTACCATACGTATTTTTCGCCATTCCCTTTTCAAAACAGGCCTGACCAAATAATGCAGCCTGTTGATCACCAGCAATTCCTGCAATTGGTATTTCATGTCCAAAGAAATGATAACTTACTGTTTTACCATAAACCTCTGATGACTGTTTTACTTTAGGAAGCATGGATTTAGGGACATTTAAAATATCTAACAATTCATCGTCCCATTGCAGGTCATATATATTGTACATCAGAGTTCGAGATGCATTTGAGTAGTCTGTGATGTGTTCTTTCCCGCCAGTTAACTTATAAACTAACCACGTATCAATCGTTCCGAATAATAGTTCCCCACGATCTGCCTTTTCTCTCGCGCCATCCACATGATCCAACATCCATTTTACCTTTGTTCCTGAAAAATAAGGATCAAGCAATAACCCTGTTCTTTCACGAAATAAGTTGTTGTAGCCCTGATCACGCAATTCATTACATATATCCGCTGTTTGTCTTGATTGCCATACAATAGCTTTATATATAGGCTTACCTGTATTTTTATCCCATACAACAGCTGTTTCACGTTGATTAGTGATACCTATTCCAGCAATTTGTTTTGGATCAACATCAGCCTTACGCAATACATTTGCTATACACGAAAGCATGGAAGTCCATATTTCACTAGCATCATGTTCTACCCACCCAGGCTTTTGAAAGAATTGCTCAAATTCCTTCTGCGCTGTTTCTACGATCTGTCCTTCATGATTAAATAATATTGCTCTAGAGCTTGTCGTTCCTTGATCCAGTGCCATAATATATGTTTGCATGACGTTTTCCTCCTCTATTTTTGAAAAGTAATATTTATTTCAAAATTCCAAGATGCGGAATCTGAGGTGGATACTAACAACCGTCTCAACCATTTAGAATTGATCATCGTTCATCCGTTTTTCCATTTCTTCCTTTGTATATATAAGCTTCATCGGATTTCCACCAACAAACACACCTGGTGGAACGTCTTTATGAACTAAGGTTCCAGCCGATATAATTGCTTTATCCCCAATGGTAACACCTGGTAAGATTGTAGAATTGGCTCCGATCATAACCTCATTTCCAATTGTAACGTTACCAATACGATATTCTTTTATTAAGTATTCATGTGCTAATAGTGTCGTATTGTACCCAACAATACTATTATTTCCCACTGTAATTTTTTCAGGAAACATAACATCAGGCATCACCATCAATGCGAATGCAGTCTGTTTACCAACCTTCATCTGTAAAAAAGTACGGTATAACCAGTTTTTTGTTTTCATAAAAGGTGTGTAACGGGCCACTTGGATGACGATAAAGTTCTTAACAACTTTCCAAAATGAAACCGTCTTATATATTTGCCACAATGAATTAGCTTCTTGAACAGAATATCGCTGTGTCTTACGCATATTTTACACCCCTACAATCTTTAACAGATCCTCCATATCATTCAACATATAGGTAGGATTGTACGCTTGTAATCTTTCTTTCCCCTTAAATGTCCAAGCAACCGCAGCAGTCTGTACACCTGCATTTATCCCGGATTTGATATCATGAGGATTATCACCGACCATTAACGTCGTTTTTGGATGCGCATCAAATTGTTCCATTGCTTTTAAAACAGGTTCAGGATGTGGTTTAGCATGCACGACATCATCAAGAGCAATAATTAGATCAAAGAAATGTTCTATACCTGTTGCCTTTAAACCCTTCTCTGCTGTCTTACGCATTTTAGTTGTAACAATTCCTAGCTGTATATTTTCACTTTTTAACCGTTCTAATGTCTCCACTACATTTGGAAATAGCTTTACATAGTTATCATGGTGATAAAGATTATGTTCACGATACGTCTCGATCATTTCCTCCACCTGATCAGGATACGTATTTTCAAACGTTTCTCTTAATGGCGGTCCATTAAATTCAATGATTTCTTCTCGGGTAAATTCCTTGCCATAATGCTGGAATGTGTGCACAAACGAAGCAATGATCAGTTCGTTTGTATCAATTAATGTGCCATCAAGATCAAATAGTATTGTACGAATGCTGCTCATGATGTGTATCCTTCCTTTTTCGATAATCATGTCTTTTTAAAATATAAGCTATAGTCATGGTTAATAGTATTGCCGTAGTCAAACGAATAAGAAGCAAGGGCCAAACAGGAATCCCTAATGGAATAAAAATAAGCGTATCCTCAACTACAGCATGACACGAAACAAGAAATAGTAACGCTAAATACATATCTCTTCGTGAAACACCATCTTCTTTAACTGCTTGAATCATTAAACCAGCGCCATATGCTAAACCAATTGTTAACCCAGCCACTAGAGTCATGGACGTATTTTTATTCATACCAAGCAACTTTGTGAATGGCTCTAGTTTATTGGAAAAAGTAGTCATCCAACCTTTCTCACGTAAGTATTGCATCATAATCATTAAGGGAATGACAATAAGTGCTAATTGGCCAACTGCCACAACTGCAGTTTGAATCGCGTGTAAAGCAATCTCTCCCCATCCATTAAGTACTACTTCATTTGAGGAAATGAAACCATATTGGGCTTGCTCGGAACCACCATTCCAAATTAAATTAATCAATATTCCTGCTACCAGGGCTATAACAATGCGTATTCCGGATATCAACCACCAGCTTACACCAACCTTAGAGGCAACAGCCGACTCCACAAATAAATTGTGCGAAAAAGATAGCATTATCGCTAATATAAAAACTTCTTTTACAGTAAAGTCAAAGGAAATAATCGCTGCAATTCCTGCGTACAAATTTAAGGCATTACCAATTACCAGCGGAACTGCAGCTTCACCAGAAAGTCCCAAAATATTCATAAGTGGGCTTAATTGTTTAATGACCCATGGTAAGACTGGTGTGTAATTCAAAATGGTAACAATTAAAGTTATTGGAAAGATTACCTTCCCTAATGTCCATATAAGTCTTAAGCCTTGTTGTAGGCCACGGTAAGCAATTCCATTCAATCTATATTCCTTCTCTCTGTTCGTTTATAACATTTATTTTTTCTTAATAACCTTTTTACCATCATAATGTTTATTTGCCAAGCCTGATTTACGACGATAAAGGATTAATGCAAGTGCACCCAAAATTAGTACAATCGAAATAAGTTGAGCTGTTCGGATTTGCCCGATAACATACAAACTATCTGTGCGCATTCCCTCGATAAAGAATCTCCCAACTGAGTAAGCTATTAAATAACTTAAAAATACCTCACCACGTAATGGGTTATATCTTCGTAATACAAGTAGTAATATAAGTACTAACATATTCCATAGCGATTCATACAAAAATGTCGGGTGATACATGACACCATCGATACACATCTGGTTCATAATAAAATCAGGTAAATATTGATGAAAACTGTTATATGTAGATTCAGAAATCGGGCCACCATGTGCTTCTTGATTCATAAAGTTTCCCCAACGTCCAATTGCCTGTCCAAGGATGATACCAGGTGCTGTTATATCTACTATTTGCCAGAATGAAACTTTTTTCACTCGTGCATATATAACTGCGGTAATAACAGAACCGATCAACGCTCCATGTATCGCTATTCCGCCTTCCCAAATGGCAAAAATATTCCACCAAGGCCCATCAGCATAACGATCCCATTCAAAAATAACGTAATAAATACGAGCAGATAGTATGGCAATTGGAATCCCAAAAACGACTAGATCTACTATTAAATCTTTCTTTAACCCTAAGCGATCTGCTTCTCTTGTTGCAATATATAATCCTAAAAATGCGCCAAAAGCTATAATGACACCATACCAATAGATTGATAGAGGTCCAATTTCAAGAAAAACCCTGTTTAGTTCAGGTGCGCTACAACTCAAAAAAATCACTCCTATTCTGTTTCATCTTTTTCTTGGTCAATCATGGTTGTTAGTCGGTCAGAAAACTCCTCAGCAGCATTTACGCCCATCCGTTTTAATCTAAAGTTCATTGCTGCTACCTCAATAATCACTGCAAGGTTTCTCCCAGGACGGACAGGAATGGTAGCTTTCGGTAAATGCACATCCATAATTTTCATCGTTTCTTCATCTAATCCAAGGCGATCGTACTGTTTTTGATGATCCCATAGTTCCAAATTGATAATTAAGGATATCTTCTTAAAGTTACGAATCGAACCTGCCCCAAAAAGGGTCATAACATTAATAATACCTAGCCCTCTAATTTCCAATAAATGCTCAATTAAGGGTGGAGAGTTACCAATCAAGGTATCATAATCTTCTTGACGAATTTCAACACTGTCATCGGCAACCAGTCTATGTCCACGCTTAACTAGTTCAAGTGCTGTTTCACTTTTACCAACACCACTTTGGCCAGTAATTAGAACACCAACCCCATAGATATCAACAAGTACACCATGGATAGCAGTGAACGGTGCAAACTTAACTTCTAGATAGTTCGTCAGCCGACTAATAACCCTCGTTGTTTTCCTTGGAGAATGAAGAACTGGTACTCCTGAATTATTTGCTGCCTCAATCAACACTTCAGGTACTTCCATCCCCCTTGACACAACAATTCCAGGTGTAATATCTGTGCATAAACGTTCTGCACGATCCTTTTTTTGTTCATCATTTAAGTCAAGGAAATAAGTCATTTCCGTTTTACCAATTAATTGAAGTCTTTCTTTTGGATAGTATCTAAAATATCCCGTCATTTCAATACCTGGACGTGATATGTCACTAGTTGTAATTTCTCTATGTATTCCATCTTCCCCAGCAATAAGTGTCAGGTTAAAGTTTTCTAATAAATCCTTTGTTCGAACTTTGGTCATATGTTATCCCTCCGAAGGCACAATACTGATTTTTATTGTAGCATATTTTTTTATTAGGAAGGAGTAGAAGGATTAATGAATTTTAGAAAACGTGGCTTATCGCCAAACTTTAATGGTGAAAGCCTTAGTTGCACTGATGTAATAGGTAAGTTTTATTTTTAAAAAGGCTGTTTTCGTAAAGACTATTGCCTTTGAGAGAATAGATGTAAACTGCGACATAACTTGATGTGACGGTTAACCTACCGCTTCGGAGGCTGAAGCCGTGCCCGCGGAAAGCATCCGACCGTAGCGATCCCAGACGGCGGCAATAGCACGCGTTCTTAGAAATAAGCCTAAAGTTACGTCGCAGTTTATATCAACTACGTAGTTAAAAAAGCAACAGGGCGTGCGAAAACTGCCTTAAAAAAACGCAATCACCTTAAAAGACACGTCAAGTATAAGCAGAAACGACTTATGCCTCTAGCGTCTAGGCGCTTGCGCTGGATGTAGCTGAATGATCAACCAAACTTACTCATTATTTTTTCATCGTATCTTTCACCAGTTGATTTAATAGTAGGTTTAAAATCGATATAACTATTGCTGCTATTATCGCTGTTCCAAAGCCTTCTATCACAAAGGATGCATCCATCAATGCTTGGGTTATCATTAGGGTAATTGCATTAATGACAAATAGGAAAAGACCCAATGTCAAAAATGTAATCGGTAATGTAAACACAATTAAGATTGGCTTAATGATGATATTTAAAACAGAAAGAATTAAACTAGCTAACAACGCTGTACCGAAACCTTTAAGTTGAAAGCCATCAAAAAGTTGAGCTACCGCAATTAGTGCAACAGCATTTAAAAATATAGATATAAACCAGCGAAGCAGCATTAGTGTATCTCCCTCTCGTCAGGAATAATAAAGATGGCTACTATATAGACAAATAATAAGGTAAATGCGCTCATAAATAATCCTACGATGAATACTAGTCTTACAATAGTTGCATCTATATTAAAATATTCTGCAAGTCCACCTAAAACCCCACCTAACATACGTTCATTACTTGATCGATATAACCGTTTCATACATCATCCCCCTCCTTTTCATTCCTATAGTTAGTTTTTCCTGTTTTCTCTTCCTGATAAACATTTATACGAATGAATGCATCAAAAGGTTCTATAACTATTAGATAAAGAAACCTCACGCTCTAATTTTTATAGGTGGGGATTTTCAAGCTTATGCTCCGAAGTTCCAAATATAAAATTGTTCTTTGCCTAATCTTTTCTTAGCATCCTCTTTTAAATCATTATCAGCGTCAGGGTTTTTAAATTTTCCCAGAATACCACCAGCTTGTGAATCATGTGAGAGAATCGCTTCCATTTTTTTATCAAAAAATGGAGTAACATCATTACTTATATCCGGCTTACCAAGAACATCATAATAGTTATTAGTAATAGCTTGAGCCCAAACGGTAGGTCGATTTCCCTCATCCATTAAACGAACCGCTTCAATGGCAGCTGCTCCAAGTGCATTATGATCAGGGTGAACCGCATGCTTTGGATAATGTGTAATAACAAGACTTGGCTTAATGTCCTCTAAAATTCCTTTTAAATGTTCTGCTACTTCTTGTACGTCCTCATATTCTAATGTTTTGTCTCGATAACCTAGCATCTGTAATTCCACATCTAGTACTTGACATGCTTGAATCAATTCTTCTTTCCTTATTTCAGGCAGGGTTTCTCTATTTGCAAATGTAGGTGACCCCATATTTCTGCCCATCTCCCCTAGCGTGCCACACAAATACGTTACCGGGACTCCTTCTTTGCGAAATTTAGTAATTGTACCCGCAGCCCCGAATGATTCATCATCTGGATGTGGATAAATAACAACAACGTGCTTTTCCATATATATCACCTTTCCTTTTACATATATTAATTTTAGTAATTAAACGGGGTTTCACTGACCTGCAAGGATACCATTAGGCGCCCTTGGCGGTCATGACCAGCAAGTAATAATTTCGAATCTTCATGCATCACCCAATCTGTTAACCCTTCCGCATAAATCCAGCCCTTATCCATTTTCAAACCTGCACGATACACTTTTCCATCCCCAATTATTTTAGCTTGCGAGAACGAAACATTAGCGTTCCGTACATAAGCACCTACATTATATGCTTTATCGTCAAAATGGCTAGCATAGGCCCCATTAGTTGTTTCGATATGGATATACACATCTTTATTTATAAAACTTTCTAACGTTTTTTGTACACTATTAATATCAATTGGTTTCATTTATTTTTCCTCCCAACATACTTCTTGTTTAACCTTACCGAAACGAATGTTATGCGTCAAAAGTTTTGAACTTATCTCTAGTTTCCTGGTTTAAAAAGGGCAGCAAGCATACTATTGCTTGCTGCCCTACTACTTATTTCACGCTTACTTTTTCTTTTTTAGCAAAGGTTTCTTCCATTCGATTTCGATCACGCTCTAGAATAGGCTTTAAATAGTTTCCAGTATAGGATTCCTTTACTTCTGAGATTTGTTCTGGTGTCCCTGAAGCAATAATCTCGCCCCCCCGGTCACCACCTTCAGGTCCTAAATCAATAATATGATCTGCTGTTTTAATGACGTCCAAATTATGCTCGATGATTATTACAGTATCACCATTATCAACAAGCCGTTGCAAGACGCTTAACAATCGCTTAATATCGTCGACATGCAAGCCAGTTGTTGGTTCATCTAAAATGTAAAATGATTTGCCATTTGAGCGGCGATGTAATTCACTAGCTAGTTTCACTCGTTGCGCTTCCCCACCTGAAAGAGTTGTCGCAGGTTGACCAAGCTTAATATATCCTAGACCAACATCATAAATCGTTTGTAGCTTACGTTTGATCTTAGGAATATTTGCAAAGAACTCAAGTGCTTCTTCAATCGTTAATCCGAGTACCTCTGAAATATTTTTCCCTTTATATCTCACTTCTAATGTCTCACGGTTATATCGCTTCCCATGACAAACTTCACACGGAACATACACATCCGGTAAAAAATGCATCTCAATCTTAATGATTCCATCTCCACGACATGCTTCACACCGTCCACCTTTAACATTAAAACTGAAACGGCCCTTTTTATACCCGCGTATCTTTGCTTCGTTCATTTGTGCAAATACATCTCGTATATCATCAAAAACACTGGTATACGTTGCTGGATTTGAACGTGGTGTTCTTCCAATAGGAGACTGATCGATCTCAATAACTTTCTCAATATGATTGATCCCTTTAACCTTTTTGTGCTTGCCTGGCTTATGCTTCCCTCGGTACAACTCTTTTGCTAATGATTTATATAATATTTCATTTACAAGCGTACTTTTGCCTGAGCCAGAAACACCCGTTACTACCGTCATAAGGCCAATCGGAAATTTTGCAGTAGCACGCTTTAAGTTATTTTCCTCAGCTTCTACAACTTCGATTTTTCGCTTATCAGGCTTACGGCGTTTCGTTGGTAATGGTACATATTTTTCCCCGGATAAATACTTTCCTGTTAATGACTTTTTATTTTTCATTACTTTTTCAGGTGTTCCATAAGCAACAATCTCACCACCATGCTCACCTGCACCTGGTCCAATGTCAATCAACCAATCAGCAGCTAACATCGTATCTTCATCATGTTCAACAACTATAAGGGTATTATCCAAGTCCCGCATTCGTTTTAACGTACTAATTAGCCGATCATTATCACGTTGATGTAAACCAATTGATGGCTCATCTAAAACATATAACACACCTGTCAAAGCGGAACCAATTTGTGTAGCAAGCCGGATCCGCTGTGCTTCTCCACCTGAGAGGGTTCCTGCTGCACGAGACAATGTTAAATAATCTAGTCCAACATTATTCAGAAAATCGAGTCGGTCATAAATTTCCTTTAAGATCATTCGGGCAATTTTCTCTTCTTTTTCAGTTAATGATAAATTGCTGAAAAAGTCCTTCGCCTCCGTAATGGAAAAATCGGTAGTATTACTAATATGTTTACCATTAACCAAGACCGCTAAAGCTTCTTTCTTTAAGCGATAACCATCACAGGTCGGGCAGTTAGTTTGCGCCATATACTTTTCTAACTGCTCTCGTATAAAATCAGATGACGTCTCTCGGTAACGGCGCGCGACGTTAGTTAACACACCTTCAAAATTAATTTGATTGTCCCTTGTATTGCCATATTCATTTACATAATGGAAACGAATCTTCTCTTTTCCACTTCCATATAATAATATATCCAATTTGTCTTTCGGTATCTTTTTAACGGGCACGCTCATATCGATATCGTAATGATTACAGACACTCTTCAATAATTGAGGATAATACTGTGAGCTGATTGGTTCCCACGCTGCAATTGCATGTTCATTTAATGATTTTCCCCAATCTGGAATAACTAATTCAAGGTCAACTTCCAAATTTGTTCCTAAACCATCACATTTAGAACAAGCACCATAAGGGCTGTTAAATGAAAATAACCTTGGCTCCAGTTCGCCTATGGAGAACCCACAAATTGGACAAGCATGATTTTCATTAAACATCAATTCTTCTTCTCCAATAACATCGACTATGATCTTTCCTTCACCCAACCCAAGTGCTGTTTCTATAGAATCGCTTAAACGACTAGCTACACCGTCCTTTACAACAATCCGGTCGACAACTACTTCAATAGAATGTTTTTTGTTTTTTTCAAGTTGAATATCATCAGTTACTTCTCGCATTTCTTTATCCACCCGGATACGAACATAACCTTCTTGCTTCAGCTTTTCAAAGATCTTGGCATGCTCACCCTTACGACCTGAAACAACAGGTGCCAGAATTTGCATCTTTGTTCGTTCGGGATACTGTAAGATACGGTCTACCATCTGCTGTACTGTTTGTGAGCTAATTTCAATTCCATGTTTTGGACAAGTAGGCCGACCAACACGTGCGTATAATAAGCGCAAATAATCATAGATTTCGGTTACTGTACCAACGGTTGAACGTGGGTTTTTACTTGTCGTTTTTTGATCAATTGAAATGGCTGGGGACAAACCTTCAATTGCATCAACATCTGGTTTATCCATTTGCCCTAAGAACTGACGTGCATACGCCGATAATGATTCAACATAACGTCGTTGACCTTCTGCATATATCGTATCAAACGCAAGTGAAGATTTACCGGATCCGGATAATCCTGTTAAGACTACAAGTTTATTTTTCGGTATAGTTACGTCAATGTTTTTTAAATTATGGGCTCTGGCACCTTGTATTTGAATTGATTTACTAGGCATGGATAAGTCATCCTTCCGCTTTAAGTTCAAGTAATATATCACGAAGTTCTGCAGCCTTCTCAAAATCAAGCGACTTTGCTGCTTCCTTCATTTCCTTCTCCATTTGTTTGATTACTTTTGATTTTTCTTTTTTCGTTAGCTTTGCAAGACTCTTTGTCTTCTCTTCGGTACCGTCCTGGTCCTCAGCAGCTACAGTAGCACGAATTACATCACGTACATCTTTTTTAATAGTAGTTGGTTTAATTTCATGTTTTTCATTAAATGCATGTTGTATTTCACGGCGACGTGTTGTTTCATCAATTGCCACTTGCATCGAGTTAGTGATCCGATCAGCATACATGACAACTTCACCGTTTTCATTTCGTGCTGCACGTCCCATGGTCTGTATAAGGGAACGTTCTGATCGTAAGAATCCTTCTTTGTCCGCATCAAGGATCGCAACTAGTGAAACTTCTGGAATATCTAAACCTTCCCGTAATAGATTAATTCCAATAAGTACGTCATACTTTCCTACACGTAAGTCACGAATTATTTCAATTCGTTCCAATGTTTTAATCTCAGAATGTAAGTATGCCACCTTGATCCCTATTTCTTTTAAATAATCGGTTAAATCCTCTGACATTTTTTTCGTTAATGTCGTAACAAGAACGCGTTCATTACAAGCAGAACGCTTATTAATTTCACCGATTAAATTATCAATTTGACCATCAATTTTCCTTATATCAATCTTAGGATCCAACAACCCTGTTGGACGTATAATTTGCTCTGTCATATCAGGAGTATGTTCTAACTCGTATGGTCCAGGAGTTGCAGAAACATACACAAGTTGGTTGGTTTTCTTTTCAAATTCATCAAATTTCAAGGGGCGATTATCCATTGCTGATGGCAATCGAAAACCATGATCAACCAACACTTGCTTTCGAGCTTTATCACCATTATACATGCCTCGAATCTGTGGTAGTGTAACATGTGATTCATCGACAACTACTAAGAAATCATCTGGAAAGAAATCCAGTAGTGTGTATGGGGTTGACCCAGCTTCTCGAAATGTTAAATGTCTCGAATAGTTCTCAATTCCAGAGCAAAATCCCATTTCCTTCATCATTTCAATATCATAATTTGTACGCTGTTCTAATCGTTGTGCCTCTAGAAGTTTATTCTCATCACGCAATTCTTTTAGACGTTCTTCTAATTCCTTCTCAATATTAACAATTGCTTTTTTTAACTTTTCCTCACGTGTAACAAAGTGTGATGCTGGGAAAATGGCAATATGCTCACGGTCACCCACAATTTCACCAGTTAATGCATCTACTTCTCGTATCCGATCGATTTCATCTCCAAAAAACTCAATCCGGATGCAGTGTTCTTCACGAGATGCAGGGATAATTTCTACCGAATCCCCACGTACACGAAACGTACCACGCTGAAAGTTTATATCATTTCGCGCGTATTGAATATCCACGAGATCGCGTAATAACTGATCACGATCCTTTTCCATTCCCATTCTTAAAGATAGTACTTGACTACGATATTCTTCTGGTGAACCTAACCCATATATACAAGACACACTTGCAACAATTAATACATCACGTCGTTCAAATAAAGATGATGTTGCTGAGTGTCGAAGTTTATCAATTTCATCGTTTATGCTTGCATCTTTTTCAATAAATGTATCGCTTGATGGCACGTATGCTTCTGGTTGATAGTAGTCATAATAACTAACAAAGTATTCAACAGCATTATTTGGAAAAAACTCTTTAAACTCACTATACAGCTGTCCTGCCAGGGTTTTGTTATGTGCAATCACAAGTGTTGGTCTATTTATTTCTGTAACAACATTGGACATCGTAAACGTTTTTCCTGTACCGGTTGCTCCAAGTAATGTTTGATGCCGCTGCCCCGATTGAACTTTATCTACTATTTCTTTTATTGCATTTGGTTGGTCTCCCCGTGGCTCGTATTGCGCCACAAGTTCAAACTGATTTATCACAAGGCAAGCCTCCGTTCATCTTCCTACTTAATAGTTTATCATAATTATTTATATAGTTTAACATAGATACGAACAAATATTCGATTGTTTTGATTAGAATTTATTTACTACTACCCGTTTATTTATATGAAAAATCATTCACAAAGGTTTCACAGGATTAACATTGTTTCCGTTTGCTCTCTATCCTATAATCAAGTTAGCTCTTACTATTATTTGAAAGGAACATATCTATGAAAAATATATCATACCTATTTTTATTCATTATTATCGTTGTTTTATCAGCTTGTGGTCAAGAAGAAGACTCCAGTAGTGGTAACAATGAGGATGCTGTTCAAGCAATTGATGTTCAATTAGAAGCTCCTGAACAAGTAAATGCCGACGAATTGACCGTTTTCTCGGCAACCGTTACTCAAGCTGATAACCCTGTTGAAGATGCTGATGAAGTTGATTTTGAAATATGGAAAGACACTGAAAAAGATGAAAGCGAAATGATCGAAGCAAAACATGAAGGAAATGGTGTCTATGCAATTGAAAAGGCATTTTCTAAAGAAGGTATATACATGGTTCAATCCCATGTTACTGCACGGGGAATGCACGCCATGCCACAAAAGGAAGTACGAGTAGGTGATGTGGAGCCATCTGCAGAAGCAGAATCCGAACACGATGACGATAGTGATCACAGCGATTCCCATGTATCGATCCAGCTTCATCAACCAGAAAATATAACTGTTGGTGATTCCTATGATTTAACCGTAGAGTTACAACATGAAGACCAGGCCCTTGAGTCTGCAACTATTTCACTAGAAATTTGGCATGAAGGAGCAGAAGAACATAATTGGATAGAAGCAAACGAAAACTCCCCCGGCCAATACGTAGCTGAGGTTACCTTTGATGAGCGCGTTGATTATGTTGTTAATGTACATGTAAAAAAAGAAGATATTCATGACCATAAAGAATTTACTTTTCATGTGAACTAAGCGAAAATCAATAAAACATTAGCAGAATAATTGCTAATGTTTTATTTTTTTATTTATGATTTCTTCTAGTATGGTCGTTATTGATTTACTTTCTAGGCTTTGATTATAGACTTGTATTTTTTGATTCAAATAATTTTGCTTTGCGCTATCCTGAAAATAACGTAACACTTGCTGTTCTACATCGCTATCTTTGTCTAATGGCATGATGACGCCTAATTGTTCCAATTGCTCCACATTTATTCTTTCTTGTCCAGGAAGAGGATTATAAACAAAAGTGGGCTTACCTTTCTTTAAACATTCACTTATGGTGACCCCTCCTGGCTTTGTTATAACTGCATCTACCTTATCGTACAATCTATTCATTTTCATACGTGAAGTGATATATGGCAGTGGTGTGACAAGTGAATTCTCCTCATTACACAACCGGTGATACAATGCCTCATTTGTACCACAAAGTACATAATAGTGAACCTGACCGTCTGTATTTGTTACTAACTTCTCTAAAGTTCCAACCCCTAAATTCCCTCCTGTAACTAAAACGGAAATTGGCTGTTCCTTAGTACTATAGCTCTTGTTACTAATCTCGTTTCCATTAAAGGCAGGATGAACAGGGATTCCTGTAACATAAATACGATTTTCAAGTACTCCTTGTTCCAGCAAATGATCTTTCACATGTAAGGATGGTGCAAAATGATAATCAATTCCTTCTAGTCCCCACACACGATTTACAAAAAAATCAGTATAAACATTCACAACAATATTATTTAATTTTCCTTGTTGTTTCAAAACACCAGCGATATTTGAGGGCAGACAATGTGTACAAAATAGAATGGTTGGGTTCTTCTCATTCATCAGTCGTTTGAAGAAATACATAAATAATGTTTCATAGAGGTGATTGCGATTCCGCCGAGAAACCTTTTTATATGCTGACTGATAATAAAGCCAATTATAAACGTCTGGTAAAAGTTTGATCCATGTTAGATATGTGGACGATACAAGCTTTTCGATTCTTCCATAGCTATATGATAATATATCAACTTTGTCACAGTACAGTTCATCTTTACAGTTTTGCAACTCATACATTAATGCATCTGCGACATGATGATGTCCTGATGGAATCTGCATAAATGGTAAAAACAAGGCCTCTTCCTTAACTTGAATCTCTTTCATACGTCCATCTCCATCTGTTTCCTTTTGGATTTATCCTTCAATTACCAATGAAATGACAACAAATACATGTTATACTCTCTATTCGGAGAGGAGAGACTAACATGATTTATACAATTTTATCTATTGTTATAATTGGTTTTCTTATCTATAAAGCTTATAAAAACACACAAGATATAAAGATAAATAATATAAAGATAGCGTCAAAATCAGTAACTAGTTCAACAGAATCATTATCCATTCTGCATCTTTCAGACTTGCATTTAGAAAATATTTCACTAAAGCCCGAACAATTGGCTAAAAAACTAGAAAACAAATCTGTGGATTTAATCGCCCTAACCGGAGATTTTCTGGATCGCAAACGTAGTATCCCCAAATTGATTCCATATTTGAAAGTATTAAACGACATTCAGCCAAAGTATGGAATATATGCAGTTTTAGGGAATCATGATTATGTGTTAAAGGAAAATGATTTAAACACCTTAAAAAATGTTTTGACACAATACAATTGCACCGTATTACAAAACTCGAGTGAAACAATAACAGCAAACGGACAAACCATAAACATTATTGGTATAGATGATTACAGTACAAACCGAAGTGATGTTTCCATGTCATTCCAGCAAGTAAAACAGGGAACGAATATTATCTTAACCCATGACCCAACTGTTGTACTTGATATGGCAGAATATAAATTTGATTATTTAATGGCAGGCCATTTTCACGGAGGTCAAATATGTTATCCAAAAGCATATCATCTCGCAAAAATGGGTAAGCTCGCACAAAAAAACATTATAAAAGGCTTGCATATGCATAACAGCGCCCCTTTTTATATAAGTGAAGGACTAGGACAAACCGGCGTAAATATCCGTGTAGGAAGTAGACCTGAAATTACCTTTCACGACCTTTCTATCCAAACAAAAGCTAGTTAAACATTAAAGCGTGTACCTTTTTACTAAATTACTTTTGGACATGAATAAATACACTGGTGTGCTATCATCTATTGTATTTGCCAAAAGATTAATTGGTATGAAGGTACTTTTTTTAAAAAACCGATAATACCTATTTTTAATAGGAAACACTTCAAACCCCAGTCGACTAGCACCTCTATAAAGAGTAGTAATACCAATTATGCCTTTAATATTCTTATTTCCATAATTGCTTTCCACATAATTAGCGAGCCGCGGCAAAGAACGTTTAACCATATGGTAAATGAATACCGCCTTTTTGACCTCACTGGTAGTGGATTGTAGTTCATTAATCATTCGAACATTATGCAAATGAATTTTTATTAATAAATCCCCTTTTTTTATTAATGTACCATCACTTAGTACTACTGATACGCCTCTGTATGTCGTAAGTCTTACGCGAAATAACGTATTGCGCTGTTCTGTATCTGGTACGTAGTGTAAACGAGTAAGATTATAATATACAGGGTCAATAGCATTCCATACACCTAACAAGTAACTTTTCATTCTATCCCTTTCTTTCTAACTTTATTTCCTTTTTAGTTTGGTTAAAAGAGACTCAAATTATAGAAGGTATATTTTAGAAAATTTTCCTCTGTTAAGAATCGCAAATGCCTAAATAAGACAAGATAAAAAGGCTTCTCCTGTTTAGATTCAGAAGAAGCCTTGTTTTTTTATTTTAATATTTACTTTTAAATTAATGTCCGCTAACTTCTGAACCATCATCTTTACCATCCGCTGTTACTTTAACATATCCAACTGCTCCTTTTGTTGCGTGGTTGAATTGGTGTGTTACGAATGGATAGACACCTTCTTCTTTAACTGTGAATTCAACAACCGCTCCACCACTCGCTGGTAACATAACCGTTTGCATTCCCTCAAAATGGTTTGCAGGGTTACCATCGATATATACATCGTCAAAGATAGTTCCAACAACATGGAAGCTACTTACTTCATTTGGTCCAACATTGTTCACATAGATCCGTACTTTGTCACCGACTTTTGCAAGTAACGGTTCATTTTTTACTGCTGTTACTGTTCCGTTTGTATTAGCTTGATCCTCATGTAATGCTTTTGTAGAAAATACTACTTGAGATGGTACATTGTTTGTCATATCATCCAAGTCGTTATATTTATACCATTCATTTTGAATCACAACATATTCTTTATCCACTTCATCATCTGTTGGATAACCTTCATCAGGCTGTACGATAATGACACCGTGCATTCCATTAGCAATGTGAGCTAGCACTGGATCAGTTCCGCAATGGTACATGAATACCCCTGGCTTAGTTGCTTGGTAAGAAAATGTACCTTCTTCATTTGGTGCTACATCCGCAAATCCTTTATTAGGAGCTGTGTGGACTGCATGAAAGTCCATGCTATGTGGAACCGCTGGGTCTATATTATCTAACGTAAAGTGAATGGTGTCTCCTTCGTTTACAACAACTAAAGGACCAGGTGCTTCTCCGTTAAATGTCCAAGCTTTATAGTCGTAACCTTCTTCAATTTCGATGTCAGTAATCTGTGCGGTCATCTTGACGTAGACATCGGTTCCGTCGCGCTCCATTTCTAACGGTACTGGATCTTGATTGATTCCCTGATGAGGCTTAAATACTTCATTCGTTCTTTCTTCAGCATTTACATTTTTAATTGCATTTTCTATTTCCGGTGACACTTCATGTTCAGCTTCCTTAGTTTCTTCAGCACAAGCAGATAACAATAATACCGCGGCACTCAAACCAACAATACTGTAGCTTAATTTTTTTAACATGTTATTCACCTCATAGTTTTAGTATTAGATAAGTTCAATTTATCATTGACCACCCAATCACTATCTTACTTTTGATTTATGTTTTTCCACTTGACTGAATGGATTATCTTATCTAGTTACAGTATAGTTTGTTCACCTCTTCACACCTGTGATTTACATCACTCAAACTTTGTGCATTTGTGAACAATATATGTCAATAGTAAATATAGTGAAAACCTTATTAACTCTATGCTTATGAGGTAAACATGTTTTTCATTATGTGCAAAAATAAACATCTTTATTTACCATTAATTTACATTTGGGGTATACAAAAAAACAGCTCTACTATTTAATTAACGGGTTCACTTCAGAGGTGCAAACATTAAAAACACATCATAAAACACACGGATTTTCACAAGGGTAATCTCGTGTGTTTTCTTATTGCTATAACAAGGTTTGAAAGAGTTTTTAATGTCTATTCACAGAATGATTCACAACTTAATTCGCAAGATGGGTACTAACTTTAATTTTCTGGGGATATAAAACTCCTTTTAGAAATTAAGAGATTTAATCTATGAAGCCCCACTAGAGCTACTAGCTATATACTCCACGATATTCCCTAATTTTATAGGAATGATATTACGCTTGCCAACTTTGATTGCTCAAGAAGAGCAGTCGCTTCTTGTGTAAACAAGGTAGATAATAGACGAACGAACTTTAAGCGGACCCCAGTGCCCTTATTTGTGTCAAAAACAATGATTTTTAAGGTTAAGCGGACTCAGGGGATCTTATTACATGAAAAATAGTCTATAACTCCTGGAACTGTTACAAATAAGGTCCACTCAGTCCGACAACAGCGATAATTATGCATAATGAAAGGAAATAAGGTTCAATAAGTCCGCAAAAAAGATAGGCTGTCTTATGTTCAAGCAGTATAATTTCTATTTAAGTAAAGGGTGCTTTAGTTTAACAACAGATATTTAGAAATAAAAATGGCTTGGATATTTTTCCAAGCCATTTTTTACTGTGGATTTTACTGTGAATTTAATAGTGAAAGTTATGTGATTATACGTGAGATTTAACTTTGATTCACTGTTTTGCACCTCACAAGTGGACCCGTTACTATTTAATAGATACTGTTTTATGAAATATTACCTTATCCAATTTAAGTTGACTCTGAATGGTCTGTAAAAACCATTTGAATTATATAAAGGGCCATTGCTGCAGTTAAAACTAAAAATCCCCATCCTAAAACTCTCTGTTGAATCTCCAAATAATTATTACAAATTTGAATAGGAGTATCTATATATAACCACGCCATGAATCCAAACATCGATAAGTAATTTAAATAAATAAAACTCTTTCCTAATGATTGTAGTTTTCCCCAGCTATCACGTAATGATATTCCTACTAATAAAGGAAGGCTAACAAACTTAAACAACTCAACAACCGTTATTGTCAAAGCTTCATCTAAAGACCGCGGAAGCATCCAATATATTGTTATAAATACCACTAGCATTATTCCAGGTACGCCGTCTTTATTCCACTTATTAAATAAACTTTTATATTTGGTGATCATTACCTTCCCTATCAACCACCCTGATAGTATCAGAAGAGGGAGTTGTACTAGCATGTGTAAGATCATCATCGATTCTAAAAAAGAAACTACTGGAGGGATAATTAAGATCAAATACAAGACTGTTCCGCTAATTGCCTGCTTCATTATTATCCCCCCAAGTTGTTAGTTAGTTTAAAAGTAATAAATTGACTTAGCAGCTAAGCTGTTTTTCTATCAACTTGTTCCGTGTCCATTTTATTTCTAAGTCCTATATAGCGTATAAAGTGAATTATAAATATGGTTGCGGCTAATACAGAAACTATTCCAGCTACTGCACCAAAATTGGCAGGTGCCATCCATTCTGGTATGTGTGTTGCCCATCTTCTTGGTGTACTTAATGCACCAGATACTAAAAAGGAGCCACTGAGTGCAACAATAGACACAGTGAAACCAACAAATGCTATCTTATCCAGCGCATTTGTTTTAATATTGCTATCCTCTTTTGCAAGGAAATACATAAATCCGAAAATCATTGCACAAGCTCCAAGAGCCATATACATATGGAAATGTCCAGGCACCCATTTAGTATTATGCATAACATGGTTTACAACGATCGTAGCGTCAACTATTGCAGGCACTACACCTACTACCCATCCAAACATGGAAAGAAAAATGAGCCCTGAAGCCATATCCCACTTAATGCCAGATTTATATACAATCATTAAGGCTCCGTATGCTGTAATAACTAAAACAGGTAATCCATTAGCGTAAGATAGTACTTGCCCCATAATTAACATCCATTTTGGCATGACAGAATCCATCAACAAATGGTGTGTATAAATAAGTAATGTAAATCCGGTTGACATTGTCCAAGCAATCAAAAATGGCTTGTTTGCTTTCCATGGACGTTTTGTATAGCGTGACAAAATTTCATACACCGCAATAACTGCCATATAAATAATTGAGTTAGCAAAAATATGTCCAAATGCATATGTTAAGTTTTTAGCTAGTAAAGGATCAAACGTAAACGCAGGATTAATGACGTTTATAATGTTCATGATTAAAACTATTGCACCTGCAGTAATAGCTGTCACATTAACAATCGTAACCATTGTACTAGCAACAACTGTCGATGAAGGAGCATCCTCTTCAGGCTTTTTACCTGAAATGACATCCCATCCTAAACCTTTAGCTAAACTACCATATTTTTTTATAATAGCGCGACCTGAGTCAATAAAGAATAGGAGAAACCCAGTTCCTAATATCAACATACCGAACAAGTATAATAATGCACCAATTGTTCCCCATGCATTTGCTGATAATGCTGGTAGCGGATATAGAAAAGTCCATGAGCTAGCATATTCAAAGGAAAATACCCCGATTATAACCATTCCTACTCCGATTAAAAATAGAACCAGATTTAAAACGAGTATCTTTTTGGATAATTCCACATATTTACTTAAGAAATACCACATTACTGCTGCTCCAGCTAACGCCGCTCCACCTATCATTCCTGTCCCGTGAATGGTTAGAAACTGATAAAAAGCTGCAGGTGGCACATTTAATACCCCACCTTGGGTAAACAACATTAAAATCCCAAAGATCATCATAATTGCAATAATAATCCCGCTAATTGTTAGATATGTGATTACATGCTTATTACGTGAGCGTTCTTCTTTATTGCTTAACGTTATATCCATCTTTAGACACCCCCAATTTATTATTCAATGACCTCTATTTTTGATATCATCACATGATGCGCTAATCCACAATACTCCAAACAAAGAATCTCATAAGTACCAGGCTCATCAAAAGTTATGTACACCTTATTTGTGTACTCAGGCATAGCCTGTGTTTGTGCTACCATGTTCATATCTTCGTCATAAAGACCAAACCCATGATTAACATCTGCACTAGTTACATGAAACTCGATTGGCTCTCCAACCTTAAATTCTGTTTTACTAATGTTCCAACCAAATTGAAGTGCTTCTACATCGACAATGGTTGGGTCATTACTTTCCCCGTAAATTGGTTGATCATAAGGTAATTCCCGTAACGTATAAATCGTAATAATTAAAAAGAAGACAACTAATGTTACACCATAAAAGGTGCGGGCCTTATACCACTTCTTTTTGATTGGTGCATATTCACGTCTCTCTGTTGACTTCCAGGCAACAAAACCAAATACCGCTACTACGATAAGCATAAAAAACAAACTTACAATCCATGCTGCTGTTTGTACCATTTCAAATCCCCCCTCTTCGTTCTTGACCAACATATTATTTCTTCAATAATTTCTTAGAAAACTTGGCTTATCGCCAAGCCTTAGTTGTACTTACGTAGATAAGAAAGTTTTATACTTTCTTATCTACTAAAAATAACTCTTATGCGTTAACAAATTTATCATACGTAATTAATCATGTAATAATAGTGACTCAGCTCACTATTTGCGACTATTTCTGTTCACAATTTTTTATTTTAATTTACATGGTTTTTACCATGATAATAGGGTTAACTTGACATTACTGCTAAACATTAGAAAACTTGGCATTCGTTAAAGGGATTCTTGGTAAGCGTACTTTGCTTTCTTAGAAGCCCTTATTTGGAGTGCAAGCCTTTATGGCGAATGACCTAGTTACACTTATGCAAATAAGAAGGTTTTATTCTTTCTTATTTGCCAAAAAAACAGGTGAAAAGGATTTCTCCTTCTCACCTGTAACGCTTATCGTATAGATTCTTTATCCCAATTCTATATTGCTTTCTGCTTCACTTTATTTTTGTGTGGTTCTTTCACAAATATAAGTCCTAATTCATGGTGATCCCCCTGATAAAAAGCACTTTGCACAAATCTTACTTCATCGGTATCACTTAATAGTTCCAGTTTGAAAACTGCACTGCTATCCTGCAGTGCCTGATAAAATGTATTTACATCATTTGTTCTTATTCCATTTACCTTCTTAATTGTTTCCCCAACTAATATACCGAGTCGATCAGCTGGAGTTCCAGGTATAACTGCAAGCACCTTTAAACCATTGTCTTTTCTATTAAAATAAAAAGTCTTTTCTTTATCCGTAATACGATGTCTAAAGTTGATATATTCTCTTCCTACTATTGCAACAAGAACAGCAACAAGCGATAACCAGGGTAAGAACACACTTCCAACTGCAATCATAACTATAATTACCCCAAGCAGGAAAATCGCTCTTGCTAACTTTGAACTAGAGAGACTAGGCAATTCACCTTTAATTATATGGTTAAAACCAACTATAAATGGTACTACTAACAAGCTATATGTCTCACTTCCCAACGAAAAATAAGGCCAAAAAGGAGCAAAAGACGTAATCATACCACTAGGTACTAAAGTAAAAAAAGGTATAATACTTAATTTTTTTAACTGTTGTCTTCCAATCCAATCTCCACGACTACCTACTTCCAAACTGGGCAAAAAGTCATTTCGCTTAACCGTCTTAATTAAAATAGCTTCTACCATTAAAAATAGTCCTATTAATATTGATAATCCAACAAAATTAGTATGAGAAAACATGTCTGATTCCATAAACGATTGCTGGCTTAACAAAAAAGGCATAAAAATAAGTAAGATATATGTAATACCTATCGTATGACTCGAAGAAAGCATCGTGAATCTAAATGTCAAACTTAGTACAATCATCACAACACTCAGCAATAAAATAGTTTCATAGGAAAATATAATTCCAGTTCCGACTACGGCAAGAGAAATAATGATTCCTGCAATTATTGATACAGCCAACGTATTTTTCCATTCTGTAAATATATCAAACACTTTGGTTCCAAAATTTATTCTTTCTTGTTTAACCCGCTGATATCCTGATATTACTACTAGCAGGATTATCCAATATAATAAAGGATTTAAAAATACCTTTCCTATCCCTTTAGCTGTTTCAATAGCCCATGCTTCTACCACTTTGATCACCTTCCAGCGTAGCTGATTCCTTTTATCATATATTCGATAGTTATCGAATTAATTCCTGCAAAATACCTTATAAATTTTAGTTACTTTAGAAAACTTGGCTGATCGTTAAAGGGATTCTTAGTAAGCGTACTTTGCTTTCTTAGAATCCCTTATGCTCTGGAGTGCAAGCCTTAGTTACACTTATGCAGATAAGAAGGTTTTATACTTGCTTATCTGCGAACAAAAACGCTAGCGCCTTGAAAGACACGACAAGCATAAGCAGTTCGCGTAGTGTAAATGCCTTTACCACACGGAGTAGAACTTATGACTCGAGTATTTAGACACTAGATTTGGACGTGACTGATTTTGTAGAAAATATACGTAAATTTCAAGTTATATGTTTTCCTTACTTTTGAAAAATCCGCGAGTTCTACTCGCGGATCATTTTATTTATATAATGTGTCCAATGCTTCTTCTAACTGTTTATCATCTTCACCACTACGAATTTTCTCCACCATCTTGGTTTCAATCATACCCGCCGTATCTTGATCAACATCACCAGTTGCATTCACATTGTTATCGTTTTGGAAAGCTTTTACGGCTTCTTCTGTTTCTCTACTGAAATATCCATCTAAGCGTCCTGGGTCATACCCTAATCCGTCTAACATAATTTGGATGTTTTCTATTTTTTCATCTGATTGATCGTAGGAAAATTCATCATCAACTTGAACAGGATTAGCATAGAAGTAGGCTGGTTGTTCCATTTCTATTGTTGGCTTAACTCCTTCTTCATGAATCCAATTACCATTAGGTGAAAGCCATTTATAAAATGTAAGTTTAATATTACTACCATCACCTAGTGGGAGTGCTTGTTGAACAGTTCCTTTTCCATAACTGTTTGTTCCCACAACATTATACCCTACTTCTTTCATGGCAACTGCTAGAATCTCTGAAGCAGAAGCACTTCCTTCATCAATTACAACACTGATTGGATAATCTTTTTTAGATTCCAAATCAGAATAATATGGTGACTTTTCTCCTTCCTGATCTTCAATTTGAACAATGGGGGTGTCACTTGGAATAAAACTTTCTAGAATGTCTTGAACTGAATTAAGTAAACCACCAGGATTGCCTCTAACATCAATCACAAGCCCTTCGATTCCATCTTCTTCCAAAGCAGTTAACTGTTCTTCAAATTCATCAGCGGTCCTTTCAGAAAAAGAAGTAATCTCAAGAATTCCTGTCTTTTTACCATCAATAGATTGTACATCATTATAAACCGTTTCAAGAGGAATATTATCACGAACAATTGTGACATCAAATGTATCCGATACTCCAGATCGTTGAATCTCAATTATAACTTCTGAACCTTGCTCACCACGAATTTTGTCTACAGCTTCATATAGATCCAAACCTTCAACACTTTCATTGTCCACACTTATGATTTGATCATTTGGTCTTAAACCTGCTTCTTCTGCTGGTGAGTCCTTAATAGGAGCAATGATCGTTACTTTACCATTCACCATACTTACTTCAGCACCAATCCCCTCAAAGGACGATTCGATTGTTTCATTGAATTGCTCCATTGTCTCAACATCCATATATGCACTATACGGATCTTCCAATGTGTTAAGCATTCCTTCTATGGCACCTTCAATTAATTGCTTATTTTCTACATCCTCTAAATAATTATCTTTAATAACATTGTATGCCTGAACAACTTTGTCCATGTTTTCTGGAACATTGGCTTCTTGTATTTCTTCATCATCTAAACCTTTATCTTCTTCACTTAATGATATAGGTTCCTGATTTACTTGTTCCGGCTGGGCTATCTTAACACCTGCGTATGCTCCGATAAAACCTAAAACTACCGCAGCAAGAAGAATAAGTACTATATGTGTCTTTCTCAAATTCATGTCCTCACCCCTTTTTCAATTACGCTTTAATAACAAACACACCTTATATGAATACACTATTCTTTCTTATCTACATAAGTGCAACTAAGGCTTGCACTTATGTAGATAAGGGATTCTAAGAAAGCAAAGTACGCTTACTAAGATTCCCTTTAATGATAAGCCAAGTTTTCTAATAATTATGTAGTATTAGACTACCTAATTTATGATAAGACTTTTGATAATAGTATACTTTAATTCATGGATTTTATATAGTATTCAAACTCGTTCCATATTTTTATATCGAAGTTAATATACGTTTTTAAAATACTAAAAAGGCATCACACCGAAATGTGCGATGCCTTTTATCTATATAATATACTAAACTTATGCAAATAAATTAATTGAGGTATTGCATTGGGTTTACTCCACCACGATAGCTCCATATACCATGGTGAACTTCAAAATGTAGATGGTCACCGAATGATTGACCAGTATTACCCATTCCTCCAAGCTTTTGTCCTACATTCACTTCCTGTCTATTACTTACTGATCTAGTTGACAAGTGAGCGTATACTGTTGTCATATCATGTTGTGGATGATATATATATACTACATGTCCATAACTACCTGAATATTCTGACCTTGTTACAATACCCGATGCAGCAGCACTTATTGTTGTCCCTTTGCTTGCAGCAATATCTATTCCATAATGATCGCCATATGGTTGCCTTCTTGGTCCATATCCGGAAGAAAATCTCCCTTGAGCTGGCCATTTAAAAATACCGTTTCCACCCGCACTAAGTCCTGAGCTTTTGTCTTTAGCAGCAAATTGCTGTAGTTTACCTTTGGCAGATTTTTTAGCTTCCCTAACAGCAGCTTCCTGATTCTTTAAAACTCTCTGTTGTTCTTCCAAACTCATGTTTAGCTCTTCTAAATGCTGATGTTCTTCTTCAAGCTTTGCTTGTAACTTTTCTTTTTCTGCCATTTGGCTATCCAACTGGCCTTTTAATGAAACAAGCTCATTCTTTTGTCCCTCAAGTGCAGTCTTTTTATCTTCTACTTCTACTTTCTTTGCTTCCATATCTGTTTTCTTTTTTTCTAATTCAGCTTTTTTAGTTTCAACTTGCTTTTTTTCAGCTAAATGCGTTTCCATAATGTTTTTATCTTGATCCATGATTGTATTAACTGCTGAGGATCTGCTTATGAAATCGCCAAAGCTTTGTGATCCTAAGATCACTTCCATATACTTCATGTCTCCGCCATTTTTCTGTATAGCACGTAGACGATCCTTTAATAGTGCTTCTCGTCTTTCTATGCGTTCAATTAATGCTTCAATCTCTGCCTTTAATTCCTCAAGTTGATTTTTCAATTCATCTATTTGACTTTTTAATTCTTCAATCTCGTTATTCGTTTGCGTTATCTCGTTTTCTTTTGTGGTGATAGCTGATTGTGTTTTAGATAGCTTCTGATCGATTGATGCAATTTCATTTTTTACAGTATCTTGTTTATTTAAATTTTCATCAATCTTATTTTCTGTATTTTTCTTTTTGCTATTTACATTTCCTTGTTTTTCTTTTAATTCATCCTGTTTATTTTCAAATTCTTTAATTTCTTTTTGTATACTGTCCCTTGACTGTGCTGATACCTGCTTCCAATCTACTAGACTAGTACCCATGATCAACGTAATCACAAGTATGTAAAGTACGGTTCTTTTCATCTCGTTTTCCCCTTCCCTCTGTATAACCGTTAGCATTTTATCTCTAACAAAATTTTATATTTAAACTTTTAAAAACTTCCTTACACTCATGACACTTCCCCAGACACCGATGAATGTACCGATCCCTAGAATTAATAATGAAAGTTGCCATGCAAATGGATTAAACGGTAATAGTTCAACAAATGTAAAGTTGATTCTATCGCCAATATTATTCACTAGGTAATAATATCCCGTTAATATAACTGCAATTGGAATGATTGATCCAAGAACTCCTAAAAGCATTCCTTCAATAAAAAATGGCCATCTGATAAATCCGTTTGTAGCGCCCACCAGTTTCATAATTCCAATCTCTTTACTTCTAGCCATAATAGTAAGTTTAATAGTGTTTGAAATGAGGAATATTGCCGTAAAAACTAGTCCAACAATTATTGCTAGTCCAATATTACGAGCGTACTCGTTAAATTTAAACAGATTCTGAACGACATCTTTGCCATAATTTACCTCGTCTACACTTTCATATGATTCAATCTCTGCAGCAATGGCCATTGTATCTAAAGGATCTGTTGTTCTTACAATATAAGCATGGTTTAATGGATTATCCTGCTCGAACATTTCCCATGTTCGTCCTTCTTCACCCATGCTTTCAATAAGATTCTGTAATTCGTCGTCCTTTGAGGAAAAAACCACGGTATCCACTTCATTAATATTTTCAATTTGTTCACCAAGGGCAGTTATTTGATCTTCATCTGCAGTAACATCAATTATTGCTTTAATTTCAACGTCTTCCTCGATTTTATTTGCCATTTCATTAAGGTTCAGCATTAATGCAAGAAAAGCACCTACAAGGATTAATGTTGTGGTTACTGCACCAATAGATGCAACAGTCATCCAACCGTTACGAAATATATTTTTAAGCCCTTCTCGAAAATGTCTTGTTATAGTTCTAAACTTCATAGCCGTATTCTCCTCGGTGCTCATCTCGCACGATCATTCCGTCTTCAACAGCAATTACACGTTTTTTAATCGTGTTAACGATATCTTTACTGTGTGTAGCCATAATAATCGTTGTACCTTTTGCATTAATTTCTTCAAAGACACGCATAATACCCCATGATGTGTCCGGATCTAAATTTCCTGTAGGTTCGTCTGCTATCACCATTTTGGGATGGTTTACAATCGCACGTGCTATTGAAACACGCTGCTGCTCTCCCCCAGATAATTCGTCTGGAATAAAACGCGCCTTATTTTTTAAACCAACAAGATCAAGCACATCCATTACCCGTTTACGTATATTACGTGGAGATTCTTCTATCACTTCTAATGCATAAGCTATATTTTCATAGACTGATAGTTTTGGTAATAGTTTAAAGTCCTGAAAAATAACACCGATATCTCTTCTGAGAAAAGGTACTTTTCGTTCTTTGAGCTCACTCATATCTATATCATTTATAATGATTGATCCAGAGGTTGCACCCACCTCTCTATACATCAATTTTACAAACGTTGATTTCCCAGCTCCACTAGGTCCAACAATATATACAAATTCACCCTGTTTTATATCAATGTTTATCCCATTTAGAGCTGTTACTCCGTTGGGATATGTTTTATATACATCCTTCATTAAAATCATATATGTAATCACCTTTATCTTTTTGTTATTGTTCACATGTTGCTAAGTCTCAATATATAATTTATATTATAACATTTTTCGCCAACTTTTTTAGACAAAATTATATTACATTTATATTTCAAACCATTAAATTTTTAGTTTTTTTGTAATATTTTGGTTTTTTTTGATGAAAACCATAAAAAAAGATCACGCTAGCTTCCTTGAAGCGAACTGATCTATAATGTTCGAATTATTTTAATTTAACCAATGATTACTCCTATCGAAATCATTAATTAGAATGCAAAAAGCAAAAGCGTAAGAGCCCGTTTAGCGACGTATGGGCTGCGCCCGCGCATCGCGGGTGGGTCGACGTTGTCGCGCAAAGCGGTGATGTTAGTCGATCTTCCAAATCCGTATGAGATTCACTCCAGAGTATAAGATTCACTCTGACTTTCGCCATTATTGGCGAAAAGTCAAGTTCATCTAAAAGGAAACATGCCCCTTCATAGGGGTATGCCGACGTTGGGCCGGGAGCCCGGTTTTAGTCGGCCTTCCTTTGCTAAGCGATTCAATGTTGACTTATCAAGGAGGAAAAGGAAGGCCTACTAGTACGTCCTGTACATCGGAGCTGGACGTGGCTTAAGCAGTTAATAAATTATCCACAGGCTCCTAATTTTATAATTTCCAATAATTTCCTAAGCTATAAAAAAGCTTGGCCATTGGAAAATTCCAATGGCCAAGCTTTGTTTAGTTAAGTATGAAATTAGTTATTTCTTTTCTGCTAACCAGTTTGCTAATAATTCTACGTCATCACCAGTTGCCATTCCACCTGGCATACTGCCTTGACCATTTTCGATAATGTCAGCAATTTCATCTGCAGAATAAGTAGAGCCAACTTGTGTTAAGTCTGGAGCTGATCCACTTGATAGGTCTGCACCATGGCAAGATGCACAATTGCTTTCAAAAGCCGCTTCAGCAGCTGCTGAATCTACTGTGCCACCATCAGCATTTTCCTCAGTTCCATTATCTCCGTTGTCTGCAGGTTCTTCTGCAGCATCATCATCCCCGCCGCCACAAGCGCCGAGCACTAGCGCCGTACCGATAAGAGCTGTTAATAACCATTTTTTCATGTTAAATCCCCCTAACAAAATGTAGTGTAAAGGCTATCATTAACATTATAACCTATTTATTAACTTTTAAAACCCTTTTAGTAGACTCTTATTCAAGCGAAACCAATGAGAAATGTAATCGGATCAAGGCTTTTGACAATTTGTGTCAATTTCATGAATTCGATTCCAACTAGTTGATTTGTGACCGTAAATAGGCATCAATAAACTGGCCTAAATCTCCATCCATAACTCCCTGAGTATTACCGGATTCGATATTAGTTCGGTGGTCTTTAACCATGGAATATGGATGGAATACATAGGAGCGTATTTGGCTTCCCCAGCCAATCTCCTTCTGTTCTCCACGAATTTCATTCACCTCTTGCTGCTGGCGTTCGATCTCTAATTGATACAACTTTGCCTTTAGCATTTTCATTGCTGTTTCCCTATTTTTAATTTGAGATCGCTCAGATTGACAGGTAACCACCACATTTGTTGGTAAATGAGTAATCCGAACTGCCGAATCTGTAGTATTTACATGCTGACCGCCTGCTCCACTAGCGCGATACGTATCTATATTTAAATCTTCTGTCTTAATATCAATATCCACATCATCTGTCAATTCAGGGAGAACATCACAAGAAGCAAATGATGTATGTCTCCTACCAGATGAATCAAATGGTGAAATCCGTACTAGCCTATGGACACCTTTCTCTGCTTTTAGATAACCATAAGCATTATGGCCTTTTATATGCAACGTCACACTTTTTACACCAGCCTCATCACCTGGTAAATAATCCAATGTTTCCACTGTAAATCCTTTACTTTCAGCAAAGCGCTGATACATTCTCAATAACATACTTGCCCAATCTTGTGACTCAGTACCCCCAGCACCTGGATGCAACTCTAATATGGCATTATTAGCATCATACGGTTCACTCAACAGCATTTGTAATTCAAATTCATTTATCTTTTTTCTAAGATTTACTATTTCTGTTTCTAATTCATCGAACAGTTCCTTATCATTTTCTTCCCTTACTAATTCATAAGACACTTCTAAGTTCTCTAACTGCTCTTCTAAGTCCTCAAATGTTTCTACATATTCCTTTAAACTATTTGTTTCATTGATTACTTTTTGTGCTGTATCCTGGTTATCCCAGAAATCAGGGTAGGTCATTTGTCCTTCTAATTCACCAATTCGTTCTTTCTTTGTATCTAAGTCAAAGAGACCCCCTAAAGTCTTCAATACGTGTTTTCATCTTATCTAATTCATGTTTAATTTCTACTAATTCCATATAACTCACCTCTGTGTATTTTTTTCTAACCTCATGAAAACACTCCCCTAAAGTGGGAGTGTTTTCACTATTTACCATGACAATTTTTATATTTTTTGCCACTTCCACATGGACATGGTTCATTTCTTCCAACATCATCTTTTTTCACATATGGTTTACGCGATTTTTTCTTTTCTTCCTGACCACCTGATACTGCTTGGGTATTCTTTACAACTTCCTGGCGTTGCAAATTATCCCGTATTTGAGCTTTCATAACATATCTTGAAACCTCTTCTTCAATATTTGCCACCATTTCTTCAAACATGGCAAACCCTTCCATCTGATACTCTCTTAATGGGTCATTTTGTCCGTATGCACGTAAATGAATACCTTGGCGTAATTGATCCATTTGATCGATATGATCCATCCATTTCGTATCTACTGTACGTAATAAAATCACTTTTTCAAACTCTCTCATTTGCTCTTCTGAGAGTTCTTCTTGTTTTTCATCATATCGTGCACGTACTTTTTCCATGATAGTATCTGTTATTTCATCTGGCTCTTTACCTTTCAGATCATTTACTGAGATATCTTCTTGATCCAATAGGTTTCCATAAACATATTCCGTAATTGCTTCTAAATTCCAGTTTTCGTCTAAGTCATCTTGAGTGTGTGTACCTACAATTCTCTCAAGTGTAGAAACAATCATATTCTCGATGATTTCACGTAAATTTTCGTCGGAATCAATAACTTCAAAGCGCTGTTTATATATAATTTCACGTTGTTCACGAAGTACATCGTCATAGGACAATACTGTTTTACGAGCATCAAAGTTATTACCTTCTACTCGTTTCTGTGCTGATTCTACAGCTCGGGATACCATTTTGCTTTCAATCGGCTGTGTATCATCCATTCCTAAGCGTTCCATCATATTACGCAGATTATCAGACCCAAACCTACGCATGAGCTCATCTTCCATAGACAAGTAGAACAACGACATACCAGGGTCTCCTTGACGACCAGAACGTCCACGTAACTGGTTATCAATTCGTCGGGATTCATGACGTTCTGTACCAATAACTGCTAGACCACCTAATTCTTTTACACCTTCACCTAATTTAATATCCGTACCACGCCCCGCCATATTCGTTGCGATCGTAACGGCTTTCTTTTGACCAGCATTTTCAATGATTTCCGCTTCACGATAATGATTTTTCGCGTTTAGTACGTTATGTTTAACACCGGCTTTGGTTAGTAGTTTTGAAATTAACTCAGATGTTTCAACCGCAACAGTACCTACAAGAACCGGCTGACCAGCTTCATAAGCGTCTTTAATACTCTCAACTACAGCACGGAATTTTCCGTCCATCGTTTTATAAATCATATCTGCTCTGTCATCACGTATAATTGGTTGATTGGTTGGAATTGCAATAACATCCATATTATAAATGTTACGGAATTCCTCTTCTTCTGTTTTTGCAGTACCAGTCATTCCAGAAAGTTTATTGTACATCCGGAAAAAATTCTGGAATGTAATGGATGCTAACGTCATACTTTCATTTTGTATCTGTAAACCTTCTTTTGCTTCAATTGCCTGATGAAGACCATTACTATATCGGCGACCTTTCATCAAACGACCAGTAAATTGGTCTACGATGACGACTTCACTTTCTTCTATAACGTAATCTGTATCACGATGCATCGATGCGTGCGCTTTTAATGCTTGATTAATATGATGTGTTAATGTCACATGGTTTAAATCGAATAAGTTTTCAATCTGAAAATACCGTTCTGCTTTATTAATACCTTCCTCTGTTAACTGAACACCTTTCGTCTTCTCATCATATGTGAAATCAGTATCTTTCTTTAGTCTACTAACAAATCCATCAGCTTGTTGGTACATAGAGGCTGATTTTTTAGCGGATCCAGAAATAATCAAGGGCGTTCTAGCCTCATCAATTAAAATAGAGTCTACCTCATCAATGATAGCAAAATTTAATGGACGCTGAGCCATTTGCTCTTTGTATAGAACCATATTGTCACGAAGGTAATCAAAACCATATTCATTATTCGTACCATAAGTGATATCACAATAATAAGCTGCTCTTTTTTCTTCTTTAGTTAGTCCGTTAACATTTAAGCCTACAGTTAAACCAAGAAATTCAAATAATCGACCCATCTCCTTCGCATCACGATCAGCCAAATATTCGTTTACGGTAATGATATGAACGCCTTCTCCACCTAATGCATTTAAATATGAAGGCATAGCTGAAGCTAGTGTTTTACCTTCACCTGTTTTCATTTCAGCAATGTTACCTTCGTGTAATGCAACAGCACCTACAAGCTGAACAGGAAATGGACGCATACCTAACACTCTCTTTGATGCTTCACGAACAACCGCATATGCTTCGACTAACATATCATCTAAAGTTTCACCATTTACATATCGCTCTTTGAATTCATCTGTTTTTTGCTTTAATTCTGAATCAGACAATTTTTCATAATCAGGTTCAACCGCTTCTATCTGCTCTACTTGTTTTTGTAATCGATTTAACTGCTTTTGATTTCCATCTCCAAAAATTTTCGTCAATAATCCAGCCATATAAACGCTCCTCAATAATATAAATAAAACTTCTTTTAGTAGTTTAATTATTAGAAAACTGGCATTCGTCAAGCTTTTATGGCGAATGACCTAGTAACACTTATGCAGATAAGGAAGTTTTATGCTCTCTTACCTACAAAATAAAATATAAACATCTATAGTTATTTTAGTCTATCTTAAATAATAACATTTTATAAAGCTGTATGACAACTACTTGGACACTCGAGACCTGTCTTGAAAGTACATAAAAAAGAGTAGTTCGAGGGTAAACTACTCTTTTATTAAAACCATACATGTGGGAGTTATGTGGAATATTGGGAGAAACTCATTACGTGGAAATCTTGTTACGGAAACGAAAAGTTATGTTCCTTGTTATGTTCTTGGGCATATAGTTCAGAAAGCCTTCGATTTGTCACAGCAATTATTTCTACTAACTGGGTGATGGTTTCTTCATGTTGTTGAACTTTTAAAACTAGATCATTAAATGTTAGACACTCATTGTCATCCATAACTTACCCCCTTCTTAGTCTCTTCGATATAGTTATATCATGTAATTAGATTGGAATGCTAATTGCCATTTTTCAATTTTAGAGTTGTATTCGACAAATTTTTTAGTGTATTTCGGTATTTTGTCAGTGAATAAAATTGAATCCTATTAAAATGCGACATTTTAACCGTCTATTTTTTAATTTTAGTATTTCGTATGACAATTTTCGACAACGATCGATCCAGCTGTTTGTACAAAAGCAAAAGCGTCTTGAAAGACACGACAAGCATAAACAGGTCGCGTAGTGTGGATGGGAGTTGAACTGCTTAATGTCCCCGAGTGTCTAGGCGCTTGTCGATGAAAACGCCACGTCCTTGAAAAAGAAAACAGCTATTTCTTCGTATGATGCTTTTTAAGAGAACCTTCCCTTATCCTGTAGCGTTATCGGTACTAGTACGTCCCGAAAAAGAAGTTCGCTTAACTTCGTACGATGTTAAGCTGTATGAAGTACTCTTTGTTCTGTATGTCGAACTGAATGTGGCTTACACAGTCAATAAATTATCCACCCGATCCTAATTTTATAATTTCCTAGACTATTAGAAGACTTGGCTTATCGCCAAGCCTTAATGGTTAAATCCTAGGATGTACTTTGGTAGATAAGAAAGCATATGCTTTCTTATCTACTTAAAAGACGACCCCTGTAGGAGTCGCCTTTTTCGTACTTATTATTAAGCATTTGGCTCGATTAGTCCATATTTGCCGTCGTTTCGGCGATAGACAACATTTGTTTCACCTGAAATATCGCTAGTGAATACATAAAATGCATGACCTAGCATATCCATTTGCAATACAGCTTCCTCAGAATCCATAGGCTTTAAATCGAATCTTTTTGTTTTAACTATTTCTATTTCATCCGCTTCCGCTTCAGCATTATTAGCTTCTTTTTCAAGTTCAGCAAAAATATGTTTTGGAGAACCTTCTTGTCTGAATTTACGATTTACTTTTGTTTTATATTTTCGAATTTGCCTCTCAAGTTTATCTACTACAAGATCAATAGCAGCATATAAATCTACGTGTTGTACCTCTCCTCGCAATAACAAGTTTGTCATTGGAATCGTAACCTCAATTCGCTGCTCATCATTATAGACACTTAAGTTCACATGTACATCGGAGGTTGGTGGTGTATCAAAGTATCTTTCTAGTTTACTAATCTTCTTTTCTACGTAATCCCTTATGGCTCCAGTCACCTCAAGGTTTTCCCCACGAATATTGTATTTCATAAAAAGTGTCCTCCTTTCATCTTATATATATTATACTATGTTTCCCTCCATAATTCCTGCTTAAACTATTGATTATTTGTGGCAGAATTCGCAGGATTTGTTACCGCTTTCATTGAAACCCTTCACACGTACGGTTCTGCAAAAAAATAAAAACACCCCCTGAAATTCAGAAAGTGTTTATTATTATTTCACTTTTTATTATCTAGGAACATTCCATCCATTGCCTGTACACTTTTATACGGATTTATATACGACTGATTTGATTTCTTTTGTTTCTTCATTTGTTTCATTTCTTGTTTTAGTGAATCAAAAAGATCATTCATCTGTTCTTCTATTTTTTCATTTAACACAACAACTTCTTTACCAATTATTTTTTCATCTGCTGTAAGCGGGGGAGTTACCTGGTTCAAATAGTCTCCTCGCTGTTCAATTAACTGATTCACAGTTGTAATAATTTCTTCACGGTTTTTAGACGAGATCGTTTGATTTAAGATTTTATCTAGCTGCACTGTTATATTATAAAGACGACTCAGACGATTCATCAGACTCTGGCACCTTGTGCAGAATATTGATTTTGCCTTGTTTTTAAAATAACCTGTTTCCATGTATCACGAAATTCAGTAGTAAGTTGTAAAACTTCCTCCAGTGCAGCGACTTCATTATTAATATTTCCCTCTCGAAGTCTATGCGTCATATACTCATATAATGGAAGAATTTGCTTGGATATTTCAGCTTTTTGGTCTAATGTTACCATCAGTTCCTGAATGATATTTTGGGCCTTCTGAATATTTGTATTTTTCGCTTCATAATACTGCTGATCCATATCTTTAATAGCTTGCTTAATGAATTTGATACACCCGTTATATAACATAAGCGTTAATTCACCTTTAGAAGCAGTATTCACAGAATTATTTTGATATGTTTGATAGTGTTTGCTCGCTGACATACGGCATTCTACACTCCTTTATTAATACCTTTCTATAGAGGCAATGACTACATCATTCCGCCTCCGCCACTAAATTGTGCTAATTGTGCTGATTGCTGGTTCATTCGTTGTATTGCCTTCTCCATTTGTGTGAATTGGCTCCAGTAACGGTTTTCTTTTTGCACCAATCGATCTTCAAATGCTGCAATTCTGGTGGTTACATCTTTCATACGTTTTCCTAGTGTATAATTTTCAAGGGTATCTGTTCCTTTTCCAGCACGCTCTTCTATTTTACTCATGGTAGATTCAACAGCATCCTCTAATCGGTTAACAAGCCCACGACTATCACCTTCTGCATTATTGGAAAACAGTTTTTGCACATCACCTGGATTATCGCGTAGTGCATTTTTTAAATCAGTTTCATTAACTTCTAGCTTTCCGCCATCCATATAATTACTTGAAGTTTTAATCCCTATTTGAGTTAGAGAAGTTATATCTCCACCCGTTTCAACGGTCGAATACCAGCTTTGTCGCATGGAAAATAATCCGCTGGAAATCGATGACTCTCCACGTAGTAAACCACTTTTTGCTTTTTCTTCCCAAAGTTCAATTTGCTTTTCAGACATATCTTCTTTTTGTTCATCAGTTAATGGCTTATAATCACGAAACTTCTCTTCCTGTTGAGTACCATTTAACGTTTCTACTACTTCGTTGTACTTATCAACGAAATCCATGATCTTTTCAAAACTAGATTCCACATTATTTGTAACCGTTAAACTAGCACTTCCTTCACTTTTGAATTGAAAATTGACACCGTTTAACTGGTAGGAGTTGGTTTTTGATTCCATTACAGTAGCTAATCCGTTATAAGTGAATTGTGCGTTTTCACCACCATCTTCTTGAGTTGGGTCCAGGTTTAATACGTCAGTAAAAAATGCGTTGTCAGTTCCGTTAAAGTCTATTTCACTACCGTTTTCATTGTAATTACCTGTTCTAATCGTTTCCATAATAACTTTCTGTGAAGGTTCATCAAAAAAGGCACGAACATTATTATCTGCGTCGGTAATCCGCTTTAGCACATCATTTAATGAATCACCATCTTTAACTTCAAAAGTATGTTCCTTCATTCCTTCTGTTTCTTCATCATACGTAGAAAATTTATATGTTCCATTATTCACATCCGTTGTGAACTGTTGAGTATTCATAGATTCATTGGGGTCAATCTCTTGGCCAATAGCTGACTGACTTATATTTATCGCAGAGGTGGCCATTTGTGTTACTTCTATATTATACAACCCATTATCTGCACTTGAAGAAGCAGTAGCCGTTACAGCACTCTCATTCGATGAACTTACCGACTTAGAATTATACGTACTACTCATCTTCATATTCAACATCATATCGTCTAATTCTAGTAACTTCTTATTTATATCTCGAAAGCTGTCACGTTGCCATGTAAGCTTAGTTTGATCTTGTTCCATCTTCTGTAATGGCATTCTTTCAGCTTCCATCAATTTGCCAACAAGTGAATCAATATCCATCCCTGAAGCTAAACCACCGATACGCATTATAGATCAACTCCTTTATACTTTTTCATCCACTAAAAATCCCATGAATTCTGCCATTGCCGCATACATGTCAAGCATTTTCTCAGGTGGAATCTCTTTGACAACTTCGTCTGTACTAGTGTTAACTACCTTTACATAGTACTTATCCAATTTATCATGTAATTCAAATTTTAAATTTGTTCGTTCTGGTTCCATAAATTCATTTAGTTTAGAGACTACTGTTTCCACTTCTTCTGTGGTAATCCTTTTTTCATCTTTTGGTTTTTGTTCATGCTCTTCTATAGAATTACTTTCAGTAGGTGCTTTACTCTTTATGTTTTCTCTATGTTGCAAGGGTTGTGATCTACTTCCAATTTGTTCAAATCTCATTGCCCTAGCATCTCCTCTTACATGTCTACTTTTTACTTATATCGGAAAAGATTGCTTCGTTGTGAAGCTTTTATGTACGATCTTTATCATTATTTATTAAATCAAGTAAATCTGCTGATAGATTTACAGCTTCATTATTTTGATCTTGAATATCAAGATATATTTCTTTTCTGTAAATATCTACATACTTAGGTGCATTAATTCCCAGCTTAATTTGATCTCCTTCTATTCCGAGTACTTTTATTTCTATGTCCTCACCTATTTGAATTGCTTCATTCTTTTTTCTCGTTAATACCAGCATGATTAATCTCCTTTCGCTTCTATTGTTATAGAAGCTTTTGACGGATAGTCATCAGTATTCAAAATGAATTGTTTTCCAGTTCCATTATTTGCATTGATAATAACAGGTGCTTTTAAATTTATAGTACTCTGATCAAACGGTTTTCTTAATGTAATAATCGCCAGAACAACCACATCTTTTTGGTCGTTCAAATTTAACGTTTCAATAATAGCATCATCTAATTCAAATGAATACGCTTGATAGAAATGATATGGGTTTGTCACGATAAAAGCGGTATTGGAAGTTTGAGTTGATTGTAAAACTTGAAATAAAGGATTACCTGGTAAGTCTAATAATACAAATTTAGTCTCCTCCACAAATCCTGGCAACCCATTAGGGAAAGTTATGCATTTAGATGTATCTATTTCTACTTCTCCTAAATATTTTGTTTCAATGTTCATTTTTTACCATCCTTTTTTATACCGATTCAGTGAAAAGATTTACAACGTCAATTTCTAAACTTTGATACTGTTTCATACTAGTATCGACAGCACCTTTTTCATATTGGTGTGTTGGCTTATTTACTCTAGCTTCTATAATTGGTTTGTTAACTTTTACATTTATGTCTACTTCAGAAGGCTGGAAAGAAGTTTTTACCGCAAAATGCGATGGGATGAATTCAATAGCTAAGGATTTCATACCTTCAAAACTATTTTGCGCTGCTTGGCGGGGAATTGGACTACCTTGATTTTCAATTTCCATCAATTCATTCCCTTGTTGTGCTTTTCGAGCAATACCTTCAAAAAGTCCTTGTTTCCCTTCATTGGCAAATTGCTTAATACGTTTTGAAATATGCATTAACCCCATATCTTCCCATGCCTGTGTTTGATCAATGGTTAGCCTGGAAGGGGTTGTGTTAATTGATATATCTGCCTGCGGCTGTTGTATGAATAGATCAGCTTTTGGTTGTTTTATGTATTGTTTACCGTTCGTTTGCTGAATTTGAATTTGGGCCATTTGTGAATTCATCCGAATTTGCGGTAGTTGCATAAACTTCCCCCTCATTTAAGAAACAAAACCCCGGACACTAAAACAAAAGTGGCCAGGGCTAACTTTTACCGTAGAAAGTCTAGTAAAGATGGTTGTATAATGCGTGATCCAGCTGAAAGGGCAGCACGATGGACACTTTCTTGGGTAATTAAATTAGTAATTGCTTCTTCGTAATCAACGTCCTCATTATTAGCCATCGTTTCAGTTGCAATGATTTTTTGTTCACTTAAGCGATTTTCCACCAGTTCTAACCTATTCATACGATTACCAAGGTCAGCTCTAGCATTGATGATGTTATCAATATTAGCATCAATTGTTTCAATACTTGCCTCAATTCCCTCTTGGTTATTATTACCAAGGTCATCTATAAGCCCCTGAATATTTACAAATAGATCATCTCCGCTAGCAGGATCTCCAGAAAATACATCTTCAGGATTTACATTTGCTTGAAGTTTGGTGCCGTTTGCTACTTCAATATATACTGGTTTAACACTGTAATTTGGAGTCCCGTCCACATCAAATGGTGCTTCATCTGTATTGGTACCATTAAAAATGTATTTCCCGTTTACTTTTGTGTTACCAATATCTACAAGATGCTCTTTTAACTGCTCCGCTTCTTGCATGATGTTTTTACGTTCTTCTTGATCGTACGTATCGTTGCTTGCTTGAACTGCTAATTCTCGTAATTTTTGCATACCCTGAACTGCCTTATCCAATGCAGCATCCGAATTATCCATCCAGTTATGTACTTCGTTGGTATTACGTTGGAATTGTTCAACTTCAGTAACTTGTGAACGATAATTAATCCCTTTCATTGCAATTACCGGATCATCAGAAGGCCGGTTTATTTTCTTCCCAGTCGAAAGTTGATTCATATACGTATCCATTTTTGAATAACTACCGGACAAATTCCGCAGCATATTATTCGATAACATACTCTGTGTAATTCGCATCCGTTTTACCTACCTTCCAACTAATCCCATATTATTTATGACACGATCTATTAGTTCATCAACTGCCGTCATATTACGTGCTGCAGCACTATAGGCATGTTGAAATTTAATCATGTTGGACATTTCCTCATCTAAAGATACCGAACTAACACTCTGACGCTGTTCTTCCACTTGTGAACGCAATATACCAGTGTTACTTGTCATACGGTTCGCTTCCTGTGCAACAACACCTAAATCACCAATAAGTGATTCATAGTAACTTCTTACCGTAGTATTATCTCCTAATCCTTGTAGGTCAGCATCAAAAACGCCTGCCAATTCTATGGCATTATTACCGTTACCCGATGCTCCATCTTCATCACTTGCAGCGACCAAATCAGGATCATCCTGAATTGCAGCATTAACAGCAATTGTTGAAGCTGTGATTGGTGCTCCTTCAGAATCACCGTTCACAAAAAAATCTTGTCCTGTTTGACCTTGCAAATCCTCTCCTCCACTATGAACTCCATTAAAAGCATTCGAAAATTCAACAACCATATCATCTATATTAGAAAGCATGTCGGTATATAGACCTTTAACAGTAGAATTTCCAGCATTATCTTCTGAAGTATAACCATATGCTTCAATATTTCCTTTTAATGAACCGTTCGAAATGAATTCTTCCACAGAAACAACCTTGTCATCACCTACACCAATCCCGGTTACTGCACTACGCTCACCATCCACATCTGAATAGTTAATGGAGAGTTGATTAAATACGCCCTCATCTGCATTTCCTTCTAAAAGAGTATCAGTAGGTTTTCCATTTTTATCTGCTAGCTTAATAGTTGCTAATCCATCCGCTATCTCTGGTGCGTTACCTCCACTTTTCGAATAGTTAACATTTATATTGACAATTCCGGATAGTTCGTCAACTAATCGGTCACGTTCATCATACAAATCATTTGCCAAATATCCATGTGGTTCAATTTGCTTAATTTGATTATTAATTCCACTAATCTGCTCAAGTAAGGAATTAGCGTTTTTTACAGTGACATCTGTCTCGTTTTTCAGATCAGATCGTATGGATTCAAGGGAATCAGACGTATAATTAAATGATTCAGCCAACGCAACTCCTCGTTGCACAACAACCGATCTTGCCCCAGAATTCTCTGGATTTACAGACAAATCTTGAAGAGATTGCCATAATTGATCCATCGATTTCGATAAGCCACTTTCAGATGGTTCATTTAACAACCTTTCCATACGATCGGTTGAAGCAGACAATGCTTCCCAATATCCGGACTTGCTATTTTCAGCACGAAATTGCATATCCAAAAATTTATCTCGTACACGCTCAACTGTACCCGCTTCCACGCCTGTACCCATTTGCCCAGGTATTTCTGGGCGATTCCTTGAGGCTGTTGGATATGGTGATAACGATTCAAAATTGACCCGTTGACGTGTATAACCTTCTGTATTCGCATTTGAAATATTATGACCAGTCGTATACAAAGCTGACTGTTGGGTAAACAGGGCTTGTTTGGCCATTTCCAATCCGTGAAAAGTACTCATCTTCTTGCTCCTTCCAAACACTATGAATTATTATTGTTATTTCCTACGCTTTTGAATCAAAAACAGATCGTTTTATGGATTCAGTTTCTTTTTTGTTGCCGTAGTTCATACTTTTTATGGAAGGATTTATCATATCCAACGACAATTGAACAAATTGCATAGATTGTTGTATTAATGCTTGATTCAGCTCTTCTTGTTGCTTGAGTTGTGTAATTGCCTCCGTTAAACTTACCGTCATAGCCTCTAATTCCTTCTGCTGCTCATCATCAGAGATAATAGCTAGCATCCGGGTTATCGTTGGCGGGTCTTCCTTAGATCCCTGTTGGGTAAACCATTCTTTCACTTCAGTTTGACGAAGCTTTTCTATTTGTTCGATTGCTTTTACATGTTTTCGCTCTTTTATCAGCAATGTTTGCAGCTTATCAACGGAACCTTCCTTAATGATTTCTGTTTTTTGTCCAGAAATATCTATAAGGGTTTTATGCATGTCCACTAACTTATGTAGTGATTTTATAATTTTAAAAACGGACAACTTATGCCCTCCTTTATTGCTTCGACCAGAATGAAATCATTTTTTGTGCAGTTTTCTCAGGATTTACCAGATATTCTCCTGATTCAACGGCCTTTTTAATATCCTGCACATATTCAGCTCGTTTAGGTTCTGGCTTTTCGTTCTCCTGTAGTTGCTTCGCCTGGCTGGAAATCTGTAATTGATCCTCTTTTTTTATATCCTTTGCATAGTCTTGCTGCTTTTGGATTTGATTTTTATATGGATTAAAATTTGTCTGATTAGGTCCATTTATTTTCATGGTAAATCACCTCTTTTAAATTTCGATCTATTTTATAATTTATATTTATTTACTTACCATTATTATCGGTACTTAACCATTAAAATTAAGTGTTTATGTGAAAATAGTTAAGTATGTTAATCTTTATCAAACGTGTAATATACTTGAGAAATCTTTCGCTCTTTTGCTTTCCTTTCACTCGCTTGACGTTCCATTTTTTCATGTTGTTCTACTCCATCTAAAATCTCTTGCGAACAATTCGTGCATAACCTTCCCTTAATTATCTCCGCTTCACACCTCTCACATGGGTATGTAAGCTTTGGGAATTTTGATTGTCGCAGCCGCTTCTCTTTAATAAACTTAATAATTATATTTTCCTTAACACCTGTTTCTTTTACTATTTCCATTAAGTTCGATTCTCGGTTCTCGCGTTTTATTAAAAAATGATAAACCGTATTAAATTCTTTCTCTTCTTCTTTATAACAGTTTTGACATATATCCCGAATTGTTTTTACAAAGACCGCTTCACAGCGAGAGCAATTTGCAAGTTCCCCCATTTTGCTTCCCCCTTTTTAAAAATTATAGCATATTTTTTATAACGTATTTACACTATCCTCGTATTAACGTATAAGCATATACTTCCGTGCATCCTTGTTCTTTCAGAAGCACTGCAGCATGTCTTATTGTTGTGCCTGTTGTATATATATCATCGACAAGAACTACAGGTTTGTTAAGCCTTTCTGTGATTATAAATGGATTAGATGTAATCAATCGTTCCTGACGTGTCTTTTTTGATTGTTTTTCTCCATGAATTCGTTTGAGAACATCCTTTTGTTTATATGGTAAAAAACCTGCTAACATCTGGGCTTGGTTAAATCCCCGTTCCTTTAGTCGCTCAGTGCTTAGTGGGATAGGAACGATCCGAATATCCTTAGACAAAAATGAAAACGTGTCCTTAAAACCTTGAACAAATTTATCTTTAAATATATTACCCAAACAATAATCCCCACGATATTTCCATTTCGTTATGATGTCTTGCATTTGTTGGTTATAGCTGAAGATGGAATAATTAAACTGCAACGGATCAGTCTGAGCAGTTTGCCCCTCCCACCTGCTACAGTCTTTACAAATAACTTCTTCACTTGACCTGCTACACTTCTTACATCTATTCCCATGTAAGATCTTTAGTTTAGATTTGCAATCATCACATAACGTTTTTGGCTTTGGTAAAAGTATTATATTACTCCAATTTATTTCTGGAATAATAGCTTCGTCGCACCATAAACAACACATGTTAATGAAAACCTCCCCGCTTGTTCATTGTGATAATAGAACGAACTGCTTGTACCATCGACTCCGTTTTTCCATCATGAATAAATAACACCTCACCTGTCGGATCATCGGGACTTCTACCTGCACGACCAGCTATTTGAACAAGGGCTGCTTCATCAAATACATCATGTCCGGCATCTAATACAACAACATCTACAGATGGAAACGTTACGCCTCTCTCAAGTATTGTTGTGGTAATTAAAAACGAAATTCTTTTTTGTCTGAACTGTTGAACCTTCTCTTCACGGTCTTTATCACCAGCATGCACCGTTATTACATCATCTTCCTCTTTTATAATAGACTCTCTAACCAATAGTCGAATAAGATTATCACGTAATTTCTCCGCTAATTCTATACTCGGTACAAAAAGAAGCACTTGACGATCCTTGTTTTCCCGGTTAGTCAACCATGTCATAAATGCAGTCGGAGGTAGGTGTTTAAGCAAATGCTTTTGTAAAGATAAACACATTTTTAATCTCGGAACAGGTAATGGATGGCCATGGAAGCGAATAGGCACGAAGATATGTGGCAACTTTTTTCTAGCAATTTGCAAACGTTGTTTAGGGCGTGGGGTTGCTGTTAAATAAATGGTGGTATGAATTGGTTTACGTGCTCGATTTGCAGCAAACGGCAGCGATCGATCAGCGTGAAAAGGGAAAGCATCGATTTCATCTATTATCAACAAATCAAAAGCAGCTGAAAAACGAAGTAATTGGTGGGTTGTTGCAATAATAATTTGGGCGGTAGCATCGTTATCTTTACTACCTCCATATAGTCCTTGCACATAAACTCTAGAAAACGCTTCGCGAATACGGGGTAAAAGCTCACGAACAACATCAGCACGTGGTGTTGCTATACAAACTCGCTTCCCTTGCTTGAGGGCCTCTGTCATTCCGGGAAATAACATTTCTGTTTTTCCTGCCCCACAAACTGCCCAACATAGCAATTCTTTTTCCTTATTTATTACGGCATTCGTAATCCGTTGTGCTGCTTGACTTTGTGCCTTAGTAAGTTCACCGCTCCATGTACAAGGGTTTTCATGATGTAGCCATTCCACATCTGGGCCATCCCAATAATAGAGGGCCTCACACTCCATCACCCTTCCCATTTTAATACATTTACGACAGTACAAATGGGTCTGATTACATATTTGGCATGGAAGAGTAGCAAGTAAAGACCGTTTCTGATTTCCACACCGCTGACATTGCGTTCGAAATAGGCTGCGTTTAAAAGCTGGAACAGATTTAAAATAGGAAACCGATAGTAGTTTTTGGAAAATGGGCTCAAGAAGTGGAATCTCATTACGCAATAAAAGTTTTCCGGAAAAACGATAAGATAGTTCCGTTAGTTTGTCTAGTTTCTTTGAGGGGGTTTTAGCAGGTCTATTAGGGGATTCTGTGCTCATTTGATTATGTCACACTCCTTTATTTTGTTGTCGGAATTAAGATATAGAGAATTCTGCCACCCATACTTGGCTGACATCATAAATAAACTACTTTTATTTCTTTGGATACCAGCTTACTTCAATTGCTCCTTTACCCAAGTGAGTACCAATAACCGGACCAAGTTTTATGCTTTCTTATTTACCAAAAAAATTACCCTGATACTCTCAACGCATCAGGGTAAAAAAACATTATTTCTACGTACCATAACTATCATCGTTAGGAACAAAAAGAGCGAACAATTAAAAGTTTGCAGTCTACTGCATCACCTCTACCCAACCTTTTCGTATTGCCTGAACTACTGCTTGTGTACGATCATTAACATTCATTTTCTGTAGAATATTACTAACGTGATTTTTCACCGTTTTTTCACTAATAAAAAGCGTTTCTGCGACTGAACGATTACTGTTACCATCGGCTAATAGTTGCAGTACTTCACACTCACGACGCGTTAGTAGATGTAGTGGTTTCCTGTATTCAATTCCACTTTCAGATATGTTTGATGAGTTCTCCTGCGCTAAACGCCGGTATTCCTGAACTAAATTGTGTGTAACTTTTGGGTGAAGGTAGGAACCACCATCACTTACTACTTTAATTGCTTCAATTAAAGCATCTGAATCCATTTCTTTTAATAAATAGCCTTGTGCACCCGTTTTTAGTGCATGCGTAACGTAGCTTTCATCATCATGAATGGATAGAATAATAACGTTTGTATCCGGAAAATGACGTACAAGATCTGAGGTAGCTTGGATCCCATTCATGTTAGGCATGTTAATATCCATTAGGACAACATCTGGTTGATGCTCTTTTACTAAAGCAGAAGCACTAGTACCATCATCACCTTCTGCGGCAACATTAAAAGACGGTTCGAATTCCAATATTCGCTTAACACCTTCTCGAAATAGCTTATGATCATCAATTAAAACAATTTTTGTCTGCTTAGTTGTGTTCATTGTTTCTGTTCCTCCTACATCGAATTCTAGTTAATTATATTACCCCTATTACATTTACTATGATAGTTATACTTTTATTTCTATATCGGTTTATTTCTATTATACATAAACCTGTTCTCTATTTGTTATAAAAATTAAAATTTTTAGACAGCAGTATTATAAGGAACTTTTATAATAATGGAAGTCCCTTTACCAATAAAGGATTCTATGGACAACGTTCCATCCAACATCTCCACTCTCTCCCGCATACCTATTAGACCAAATGATTTATCCCGCTTCATGGCTGGGTCAAACCCTTTACCATTATCTTTCACAACCATTGTAAGGTAATTACTACCTACTTCTAATTTCACTTTAATTAACGTTGATTCAGCATGTTTTATCGCGTTTTGCAAGGATTCTTGTATAAGACGAAAAAATGCAATTTCATATTTTTGATGCAAACGCTTTTGATTGCCAATAGTCGTAAATTCAATTTCAATATTGTTATACTCAGCAACAGTTGAAACATATTTTTTAATAGTTGGGACTAAACCTAAATCATCCAGTGCCATCGGACGAAGATCATAAATAATCCGCCGTACTTCATAGAGAGAAGACCGTATCATTTTACGTACACTTTTAATTTCCTTTAATGCTGCGTCTACACTACCTTCACGAAACGTCCTATCTACAAGCTCTGAACGAAGCAATATATTTGCCAACATCTGTGCAGGGCCATCGTGAATTTCACGGGAAATCTTTCGCCGTTCATCTTCTTGTGCCTCAATAATTTTAAGACCGAATTCCTGCTTTTCTTTTGCTTCCTCAATTAATTCGTTTACATGTCTAAAATCATCGTTCAAATAGTTTAAAATAACGGAAATCTTACTAGCTAATCCCTCTGCGCGCTCAATGGTTTGATCTAATGACAGTAATCGCCTCTCTAAGTCATCACGTTTTACACGGAGTGCTTTTTCTTCTTGGCGAATCATGGCTAATTCCGTTTGCATAGTATGTGTATTTTCATAAACTTCTCTTATTTCAACTTCTGAATATCTATCAAAATATTTACTTACTTCTGATAGTCGTTGTCTCGAGAACTTTACTTTTTGTTCTAGCTGATCCCCGTCATAAATGTGACGCACTACCTTTTCTTTTGTTTCTTGTAGTTCTTGTACTAACTTTTCATGATCTGTCCGTGCGAGTTCACTTATGTTGAATATTTCATCCTTACTATTTTCCACTACATCTACCATTTCATCAATAATTGAATCCAACACGTTCTCTTTTGTTTTTTGTGCCATTAAATTCCACCAACCTATGATATACTTATTCGCAATAACTACTTTTTTTAATAGGGTCTTTTATCATACTAATAGGAAAGTTATTCCTTGAAATGAAAAAAAATGAATATTAGAAGTTATATATACTATAATGTTAGTTTAGGAGGGGAAAAGCAAGGATGCTAAATTACTATTATACAATAAAACAAGAGGGATCGGTACAAAAAATAATCCAAAAGTCCCGATTTATAGGATATATAAAACGGGTCGAAACAGAGGAATCTGCTCAAGCATTCATTCAAGAGATCAAAAAAAACCATCATGATGCAAATCATAATTGTTCTGCTTATATTATCGGTGAACAGGATCAAATTCAAAAAGCAAATGATGATGGAGAACCAAGCGGAACTGCTGGTGTACCAATGTTAGAAGTATTAAAAAAACAACAATTAAAAGACACAGTGGTAGTTGTTACGAGATACTTTGGCGGTATAAAACTCGGTGCCGGTGGATTAATACGCGCATATGGAAGTACAACATCTCAAGTAATACAGGATACAGGTGTCGTCACCAGGCAATTAATGCAAGGTATTTCTATTATAGTTGATTACTCCATGTTAGGAAAGCTCGAAAATGTAATACGTAATTCTGAACATGTATTAGAATCTATTAACTACCTAGAACAAGTTGAATTTCTGGTATATGTAAAAAACGGGGAAGAACAGAACTTCCATAACTGGATCATTGACCTGACAAGTGACCAAGCAATTCTATCGGAAAAAGGTACTGCATATGTCGAAAATGATTTACTTCCAACTACTGATGACTAAATAAAGTAGCTTCCACGAAAGTGTCATGGAAGCCACTTTATTATATTTCCAATTCTGATAACGATGCTTCATCAGCAATAATAACCACATCTTTATGATTTTGCAGAATAGATGCTGGAAATTCTTCTGAAACTTCACCATGCAATAATCTGGCCAATGGCTCAGCTTTCCTTGCTCCAGAAACAAGTAGGATAATCTCTTTACTATCCATAATGGTCTCCAAGCCCATCGTAATAGCTTTATTCGGAACATCTTCAGGAGCATCAAAAAAGCGTGCATTTGCTTTTCTTGTCGTTTCATCCAAGTCAATAACGTGTGTCCTGCTCTCAAAGGATGTTCCAGGTTCATTGAAACCAATGTGTCCATTTAAACCTAAACCCAAAATCTGAACATCAATCTGCTTTCTGTCTCGCATTAATTGTTCATAATGACGACATTCACTATCAAGATCTTGTGCTGATCCATTCGGAACATGCGCTAGTTTATCTGGGATATCTATATGTTTGAATAGTTTTTCATTCATATAATAATGATAGCTATTTGGATTGCTTGGTGCTAAACCAACATACTCATCTAAATTAAATGTCGCTGTGTCTTTAAATGATATTTCTCCCTCTTTATACGTGTTTATCAAATATTCATATAACCCTTCAGGAGTGGATCCCGTTGCTAGCCCTAATACTGGATTGTCTAAATTAATAACTCGATTCATAATGATAGAACAAGCTTTTTCACTCATCGCATCATAATTTTTTACTTTAATCACTTCCATGTTTTACTTCACCTCATAAGCTATGTGTCCTCTGCAAAATGTGTATTTAATATTCAATTCATCATCAACTAAAAGCATATCAGCATCTTTTCCAACTTTTAAACTACCCTTCTTCTCATAGATGCCAACTTGTTTTGCTGGATTAATGGAAGCCATGTTTATAATATGTTGAATGGATACATCATCTAATGCAAGCATTTGTTGTGCTCCTTGATACATTTTCAAAATACTCCCGGCCAGCGTACCATCGTCTAACACCGCCCGGTCATGAGTTACCGTTACCGCTTGTCCGCCAAGTTCGTAATCCCCAGCATGCAAACATTTCGCTCGCATAGAGTCTGTTATTAAAAGGAGACGTTCACTTCCCATATTGTTATAAATTAATTGCATCATTTCTTTAGAAACATGGATACCATCCGCAATTAGCTCGGCTCGAATTTCCTTTAACCGTAGTGCAGCTCCTACTACTCCGATATCACGATGATGGATTCCGGTCATCGCATTGCATAAATGTGTCACCTGGCTTAAGCCATGCTTGATGGCATTTTTAATTCCTTCAAAGTTTGTACCAGTGTGACCAGCAGAAACATTAACACCTGTTTGTGAAACATATTTAATAAACGATCCATCTGCATCATGTTCAGGAGCCATTGTTATCGTCATAATTTTATTTCCTGAGGTATTCTGCCATTCCTTAAATTGCTCTATAGTTGGTTCTAATATGTATTCAACTGGTTGTGCCCCTTTTTTACTTTTTTCAATAAAAGGACCTTCGAGGTGAACACCTATTACCTCTGCCTTACCCAGTTTACTTTTGTAAACTGCAACATTTCGTAAAGCTTTCTCAATATTTTCAGGAGAATGTGTAATTGTTGTAGCGAGAAAGCTCGTCGTTCCTTCCTCAGGTAAAACATTCGCCATCGTATCTAACGCTTCCTCCGTAGCATCCATTACATCAGCACCTGCTGCACCATGAATGTGCCCATCAATAAATCCTGGAATCAGGTTTAAGTTAGTCCCATCAACTATACGCACATAATTTGGTAATTCAGTTAGATTTGGTTGTTCAGAAAATATGGCACTAATTAGCCCTTGTTCTATAAGTAAATGACCATTATTTATCATTTTATTTTCACAAAATAGCTTTGCATTTTTAATTAGAATCGGAGTTGTATTGTTCATTTTATTCAAACCCTCTCAAACTTACAAATTTCCACATAAAACGTAGCATATAGGTAATTTATTGTCCACTTTTAAACAATAAGAAAAACCGGGCAAACCCCGCCCGGTCCTTTCCTACCCACCATAGTTAGTGGAAGTCCGATA